>NZ_JBHJTL010000108.1:0-25787 GCF_042264065.1 Streptomyces sp. NPDC056222
GGGCATGGCCGTTCGAAAGCGCGAAACGGTCAGACGTTGAAGCCGAGCGCGCGCAGCTGCTCGCGACCGTCGTCCGTGATCTTGTCCGGACCCCACGGCGGCATCCAGACCCAGTTGATCTTCAGCTCGCTGGCGATGCCGTCGGTGGCGGACTTCGCCTGGTCCTCGATCACATCGGTCAGCGGACAGGCCGCCGACGTCAGGGTCATGTCCAGCGTGACGACGTTGGAGTCGTCGATGTGGATGCCATAGATCAGGCCGAGGTTGACGACGTCGATGCCCAGCTCGGGGTCGACGACGTCGTACAGCGCCTCGCGGATCTCTTCTTCGGAGGCCGGCTTCATCGTGGCCTCGGCGTTCTCGGTCATGCCGACTTCCTCTCCGCGTCACCCAGAGCCTGGGCCGTCGCGTCCTTCCACGCCATCCAGCTGAGCAGCGCGCACTTCACCCGGGCCGGGTACTTGGAGACACCCGCGAACGCGACCGCGTCCTCCAGGATCTCCTCCATCGCGTCGTCCGGCTCGATCTGGCCCTTGGACTGCATCAGCTCCAGGAACGTGCCCTGGATCTTCTGCGCGTCGGCCAGCTCCTTGCCGACGAGCAGCTCGTTCAGGACCGAGGCCGAAGCCTGGCTGATCGAGCAGCCCTGACCCTCGTACGAGACGTCCTCGATGCGCGAGCCGTCGTACTTCACCCGGAGCGTGATCTCGTCGCCGCACGTCGGGTTCACGTGGTGCACCTCGGCGTCGCCGTCCCGAAGACCGCGCCCGTGCGGGTGCTTGTAGTGGTCCAGGATGACGTCCTGGTACATCGAATCCAGCTTCACGACCAGCCCCTACCCGAAGAAGTTCCGTACGTGCTCAAGTCCCTCGACCAGGGCGTCGACCTCGGCCGGGGTGGAGTACAGATAGAACGACGCTCGCGTGGTCGCAGGAATTCCGTACCGCAGGCAGACCGGCCGCGCGCAGTGGTGGCCGACGCGGACCGCGATGCCCTGCTCGTCGAGAACCTGGCCCACGTCGTGCGGGTGGATGTCGCCGAGCACGAAGGAGATCGCCGCGCCGCGGTCCTCGGCCGTGGTGGGGCCGATGATCCGCAGGTCCGGAACCTCCTGGAGGCGACGGACGGCGTACTCGGTGATCGCGTGCTCGTGGCGCGCGATGTTCTCCATGCCGATCGCCGACAGGTAGTCCACGGCCGCGCCGAGGCCGACGGCCTGGGCGATCGGGGGCGTACCCGCCTCGAACTTGTGCGGAGCCGGCGCGTACGTCGACGAGTGCATCGAGACGGTCTCGATCATCTCGCCGCCGCCAAGGAACGGAGGCAGGTCCTCCAGGAGCTCCTGCCGTCCCCACAGCACACCGATGCCGGTCGGGCCGACCATCTTGTGGCCGGTGAAGGCCACGAAGTCGGCCTGCAGCGCCTGCACGTCGAGCACCATGTGCGGGGCCGCCTGCGAGGCGTCGATGCAGACCAGCGCACCGACCTCCTGCGCACGCCGGATGATCGTCTCCACCGGGTTGATCGTGCCCAGCAGGTTCGAGACCAGCGTGAACGAGACGATCTTGGTCTTCTCGGTGATGACCTCTTCGATGTTCGAGAGGTCGAGACGACCGTCGTCGGTGAGCCCGAACCACTTCAGCTTCGCGCCGGTGCGCTGCGAGAGCAGCTGCCACGGCACGATGTTGGAGTGGTGCTCCATCTCCGTGATGGCGATCTCGGTCTCGTGGTCCACGCGGTAGGGCTCGTCGGCCCAGCCCAGCATGTTGGCCACGAGGTTGAGCGACTCGGAGGCGTTCTTGGTGAAGATCACCTCGTCGCGGCTCGGCGCGTTGATGAACGCCGCGACCTTGTCACGGGCGCCCTCGTACAGCGCCGTCGCCTCCTCGGCGACCGTGTAGACGCCGCGGTGGACATTGGCGTTGTGGCGCTCGTAGTAGGTGTTGAGCGCGTCGAGCACCTGGCGCGGCTTCTGCGAGGTCGCCGCGGAGTCCAGGTACACGATCTTCTTGCCGTCGTGGACCACGCGATCCAGGAGCGGGAAGTCCTTGCGGATCGCCTCGGTGTCGAGGAGGCCGGAGAGCCCCTGATGGGCAGATGTCACGCGGATGCGCCACCCTTCACGTACTTGTCGTAGCCCTCGGCCTCCAGCTGGTCGGCGAGCTCGGCGCCGCCGGACTCGGCGATGCGGCCGTTCGCGAAAACGTGCACGAAGTCGGGCTTGATGTAGCGCAGGATGCGCGTGTAGTGGGTGATCAGCAGGGTGCCGACCTCGCCGGTCTCACGGACGCGGTTGACGCCCTCGGAGACGATACGGAGCGCGTCGACGTCCAGGCCGGAGTCGGTCTCGTCGAGGATCGCGATCTTCGGCTTGAGGAGCTCCAGCTGAAGGATCTCGTGGCGCTTCTTCTCACCGCCGGAGAAGCCCTCGTTGACATTGCGCTCGGCGAAGGCCGGGTCCATCTGGAGCTTCTCCATGGCCTCCTTGACCTCCTTCACCCAGGTACGCAGCTTGGGGGCCTCGCCGCGGACGGCGGTGGCGGAGGTGCGCAGGAAGTTGGAGACCGAGACACCGGGGACCTCGACCGGGTACTGCATGGCCAGGAAGACGCCGGCGCGGGCGCGCTCGTCGACCGACATCTCCAGGACGTCTTCGCCGTCCAGGGTCACGGTGCCACCGGTGATCGTGTACTTCGGGTGGCCGGCGAGGGAGTACGCCAGGGTCGACTTGCCGGAGCCGTTGGGGCCCATGATGGCGTGGGTCTCGCCCTGCTTCACGGTCAGGTCGACGCCCTTGAGGATCTCACGGGGGCCGTTCTCGGCCTCGACGGAGACGTGCAGGTCGCGGATTTCAAGCGTTGCCATGGGTGACTCAGGACTCCTGGGTGACGGAGACGAGCACATCGTCCCCTTCGATCTTTACGGGGTATACGGGGACGGGGCGCGTCGCGGGAAGGCCGGACGGCTTGCCGGTGCGGAGGTCGAAGCTGGAGCCGTGCAGCCAGCACTCGATGGAGCAGTCCTCGACCTCGCCCTCCGAGAGGGAGACGTTGGCGTGCGAGCAGATGTCGTTGATCGCGAACACCTCGCCCTCGGTGTGCACGACCGACACCGGCGTGCCGTCGACCTCGACCCGCTTCGGGGTGTCGGTCTCCAGCTCGCTCAGCGCGCAGACTCGGACGAAGGCCATCAGACGGACGCCTCCAGCTCGGCCTCGATCTTGGCGATGAGGCGCTCCTGGACGTCCGGCAGACCGATCTGCTGGACCAGCTCGGCGAAGAAGCCGCGGACGACGAGGCGGCGGGCCTCGGTCTCCGGGATGCCGCGGGCCATCAGGTAGAAGAGCTGCTCGTCGTCGAAGCGGCCGGTGGCCGAGGCGTGACCGGCGCCGGCGATCTCGCCGGTCTCGATCTCCAGGTTCGGCACGGAGTCGACGCGGGCGCCGTCCGTCAGGACCAGGTTCCGGTTGAGCTCGTACGTGTCGGTGCCCTCGGCGGCGGCCTGGATGAGGACGTCGCCGATCCAGACGGCGTGGGCGTCCTGACCCTGCAGCGCGCCCTTGTAGGCCACGTTGGACTTGCAGTGCGGCGTGTTGTGGTCCACCAGGAGGCGGTGCTCCTGGTGCTGGCCGGCGTCGGTGAAGTAGAGGCCGAAGAGCTCGGCCTCGCCGCCCGGGGCCGCGTACCGCACACGCGGGTGGATGCGGACGACGTCGCCGCCGAAGGTCACCACGACCGACTTGAAGGAGGCGTCACGGCCGACCAGCGCGTTGTGCTGGGCGACATGGACGGCCTTCTCGTCCCAGTCCTGGACGGAGACGATGGTGAGCTTGGCGCCGTCGCCGAGGATGTAGTCCACGTTGGCGGCGAGCACCGCGTCACCGGTGTGGTCGATGACCACGACGGCCTCGGCGAACGCGCCGAGCTCGATCACCTGGTGGCCGAAGGCGACGCCGCCCTCGCCGTGCACGGCGATCCGGATCGGCTCGTCGAGGACGGCCTCCTTGGCGACGGTCACGACCGAGGCCTTCTCGAAGGAGGAGTACGCCTGGGCGGCGACACGGTCGACGGGCGTGCCGGCCTTGCCGAGCCGCGCGTCGTCACGGCCGACGGTCTCCACGGTGACGCCCTCGGGGGCCTCGATCACGACCTTGACGCCCTCGCCGGACGCGACCGCGGTGCCGTCGTGCAGACCGCGCAGACGCTCCAGCGGCGTGAACCGCCACTCCTCCTCGCGACCGTGCGGGACCGGGAAGTCCGCGACGTCGAAGGACGGGGGCGCGCTCATGCGCGTGGCGACGGTGGACTCGGCGGCCACCGCGATCGAGCCGGCGGTGGTGGAGCCCGCCGGGATGTTCTGAGCCTCAGCCATGGCTGTCGTCTTGCTCTCTTCCTGCCTCGTCGTGCTTGCCCGCCTGTGCCGGGCGGCCGGCGGCGGTGCTGCCTGGGGCACCGTCCGCGGCCGCGCCGCCCAGCGGCGTGCTCGCGGGGCTCAGCGGCTGAGCCCGGGGGTCGTCGTTTGCCGGTCCGTGTCCGGACGGGTCGTCCGGACGGGGCCGATCCGGCCGGGACGCGCCCGGCCGGTCCGCGGGGCGCCTTAGCCCACCGCGCCTTCCATCTGCAGCTCGATCAGCCGGTTGAGCTCGAGGGCGTACTCCATCGGCAGCTCCTTGGCGATGGGCTCGACGAAGCCGCGCACGATCATCGCCATCGCCTCGAACTCGGTCATGCCGCGGCTCATCAGGTAGAAGAGCTGGTCCTCGGAGACCTTGGAGACGGTGGCCTCGTGGCCCATGGAGACGTCGTCCTCGCGGACGTCCACGTAGGGGTACGTGTCCGAGCGGGAGATCGTGTCGACGAGCAGCGCGTCGCAGAGCACGTTCGACTTGGCGCCCGGGGCACCCTCGCCGATCTCGATGAGACCGCGGTAGGAGGTGCGGCCGCCGCCTCGCGCCACCGACTTGGAGACGATGTTGGAGGAGGTGTTCGGGGCCATGTGGACCATCTTGGCGCCGGCGTCCTGGTGCTGGCCCTCGCCCGCGAAGGCGATGGACAGGGTCTCGCCCTTGGCGTGCTCGCCCATCAGGTAGACGGCCGGGTACTTCATGGTGACCTTGGAGCCGATGTTGCCGTCGACCCACTCCATGGTCGCGCCCTCGTAGGCCACGGCGCGCTTGGTGACCAGGTTGTAGACGTTGTTCGACCAGTTCTGGATCGTCGTGTAGCGGCAGCGGCCACCCTTCTTCACGATGATCTCGACGACCGCGGAGTGCAGCGAGTCGGAGGAGTAGATCGGGGCGGTGCAGCCCTCGACGTAGTGGACGTAGGCGTCCTCGTCGACGATGATCAGCGTCCGCTCGAACTGGCCCATGTTCTCCGTGTTGATACGGAAGTAGGCCTGCAGCGGGATCTCGACGTGCACGCCCTTCGGCACGTAGATGAACGATCCGCCGGACCAGACGGCTGTGTTCAGCGAGGCGAACTTGTTGTCGCCGACCGGGATGACCGTGCCGAAGTACTCGCGGAAGAGCTCCTCGTGCTCCTTCAGCGCGGTGTCGGTGTCGACGAAGACGACGCCCTGCTCCTCCAGGTCCTCACGGATCTGGTGGTAGACGACCTCGGACTCGTACTGGGCCGCGACACCGGCGACGAGGCGCTGCTTCTCCGCCTCGGGGATGCCGAGCTTGTCGTACGTGTTCTTGATGTCCTCCGGCAGGTCCTCCCAGGACTCGGCCTGCTTCTCGGTGGACCGGACGAAGTACTTGATGTTGTCGAAGTCGATGCCCGACAGGTCGGAGCCCCAGCTCGGCATGGGCTTCTTGTCGAAGAGGCGCAGACCCTTGAGCCGCAGCTTCAGCATCCACTCGGGCTCGTTCTTCTTCGCGGAGATGTCGCGGACGACATCCTCGTTCAGACCGCGCTTGGCAGTGGCACCGGCGGCGTCGGAGTCGGCCCAGCCGTACTCGTACCGACCCAGGCCCTCGAGCTCGGGGTGGCTGATCTCGGTGGTCATGCGGGGTTCCTCCCGGCCGTACTTGCGGATGCTTCTGATGGGGTGGTCTGTGGGGCGCTGTGCGGGATGAACGTCGTGCAGACGCCGTCACCATGCGCGATGGTGGCGAGACGCTGGACGTGCGTTCCCAGGAGGCGGGAGAAGATCTCCGTCTCCGCCTCGCACAGCTGCGGGTACTGCTCGGCGACATGGGCGACCGGGCAGTGGTGCTGGCAGAGCTGCTCGCCGACCGGCGCGTTCCGCGCAGTGGCAGCGTACCCGTCCGCGCTCAGCGCCCTGGCAAGCGCCTCGGTGCGCTGGTCGGGCTCAGCCGACTCGACGGCCTCGCGGTACGCCTCCGCCTGGTGCTCGAGACGGTCACGCGCGAAGGCGGCCACGGCGGCCTCTCCCCCGGCGTTCTTCTCGATCCAGCGCAGGGCGTCGACGGCCAGCGAGTCGTACGACTGGTCGAAGGCGTCCCGGCCGCAGTCGGTCAGCGCGAAGACCTTGGCGGGGCGGCCGCGGGTGCGGGCTCCGTACACGCGCTTCTCGCGGGCCTCGACGACATTGTCCGCGACGAGGGAATCGAGATGGCGGCGCACGGCCGCCTGGGTGAGGCGGAGGCGCTGCGCGAGGTCGGAGACCGTCGACGGCCCGTGATCCAGGATGGACCGCGCGACCCGGTTGCGTGTGGAGCGCTCACCGGTCGCGAGTTCCTCCACGGGAGCCGCGTCGACGTTTTTCACAACGCCATTGTTGCGTAATTCCTTCGGCAGTGACAAGCGCCGTCCGAGCGGACGACGGTGCCGTGCATCACTCAGGTAAGGCTTACCTGACCTGCGGAGATGATCATTCATAGGACGAATTGCAGCGGGATTCGGGCCCCGCGCCGGATCCACCCCGGCGACCTCTCTAGACTTCCCGGCATGCGAAACGAGTCCGTCGTCCAGGTCCGCGGCCTGGTCAAGCGGTACGGGACGAAGACCGCCGTCGACGGCCTCGACCTCGACGTCCGGGCCGGCACCGTGACCGCCGTCCTCGGCCCCAACGGGGCCGGGAAGACCACCACGATCGAGACCTGCGAGGGCTACCGGAAGGCCGACGCGGGCACCGTCCGCGTCCTCGGCCTCGACCCGGTCGCCGACGCGGGCCTGCTGCGTCCCCGGATAGGTGTGATGCTCCAGTCGGGTGGCGTCTACTCCGGCGCCCGCGCCGACGAGATGCTCCGCCACATGGCGAAGCTGCACGCGCACCCGCTGGACGTCGACGCCCTGATCGAGCGCCTCGGGCTCGGCTCCTGCGGCCGGACCACCTACCGCCGGCTCTCCGGCGGACAGCAGCAGCGCCTCGCGCTCGCCATGGCCGTCGTCGGCCGCCCCGAGCTGGTCTTCCTCGACGAGCCGACCGCCGGACTCGACCCGCAGGCCCGCCACGCCACCTGGGACCTCGTCCGCGAGCTGCGCACCGACGGAGCCACCGTCGTCCTCACGACTCACTTCATGAACGAGGCCGAGGAGCTGGCGGACGACGTCGCGATCATCGACGGCGGCCGGGTCGCCGCCCAGGGCAGCCCCGAGCGGCTCTGCCGCGGCGGCGCCGAGAACACCCTGCGCTTCACCGGGCGCCCCGGTCTCGACCTCGGCTCGCTGCTCAAGGCCCTGCCGGACGGCACGGCCGCCGCGGAGCTCACCCCGGGCGCGTACCGGATCAGCGGCGAGGTGGGCCCGCAGCTGCTCGCCACCGTCACCAGCTGGTGCGCCCAGCACGGCGTGATGCCGGACGGCATCGCGGTGGAGCGCCACACCCTCGAAGACGTCTTTCTCGAGCTCACGGGCAAGGAGCTGCGGTCATGATGCGCGTCGACACCAAGATCCGCCGGGGGTCCGCGGGTTGTCCCCCGGACAGGCACAGCCTCGAGCTCACGGGCAAGGAGCTGCGCGCATGAGCACCGGTACGAGCGCGGGGACGTACACCCCGAGGCCGGGAGCCGCCCCCGTCGGCCGGATGATCGCGGCGCAGACCGTCCTGGAGACGAAGATGCTGCTCCGCAACGGCGAGCAGCTGCTCCTGACGGTGATCATCCCGTCCCTCCTGCTCGTGCTGTTCTCGACCGTCGACATCGTCGACACGGGGACGGACAAGGCCGTCGACTTCCTCGCCCCCGGTGTCCTCGCGCTCGCCGTGATGTCCACCGCCTTCACCGGCCAGGCCATCGCGACCGGCTTCGAGCGCCGCTACGGGGTGCTCAAGCGGCTCGGCGCCTCCCCGCTGCCCCGCTGGGCGCTGATGACCGCCAAGACGCTCTCCGTCCTGGTCACCGAGGTGCTCCAGGTCGCGCTCCTGACGGCGATCGCGCTGGGGCTCGGCTGGTCGCCCCAGGGCGACCCGTTCTCCGTCCTGCTGCTGCTCGTCCTCGGTACGGCCGCCTTCTCGGGCCTCGGCCTGCTGATGGCCGGCACGCTGCGGGCGGAGGCGACGCTGGCCGCCGCGAACCTGGTCTTCCTGCTGCTCCTGGTGGGCGGCGGAGTGATCGTGCCGCTGGACAGGTTCCCGGACGCGGCCCGCGCCGTGCTGGAGCTGCTGCCGATCTCCGCGCTCTCGGACGGGCTGCGGGACGTGCTCCAGGGCGGCGCCGCGATGCCGTGGGGACAGGCGCTGGTCCTCGCCGTGTGGGCGGTGCTCGGACTCGGCGCGGCGGCGAGGTTCTTCCGCTGGGAGTAGCCGAGGGGTGACGTTCCGGGGTGACTTCACCCGTAACGCACCCCTCGTGAAAGCGTGCACAAGCCCCGTCCTACGATAGGGCCCGTGCTGACCCCCCTCGCCTCCATCGCCAGGCGCTGGACCCCGTCCCCCCGGACGCTCCGGCGCGCCGCGCTCTCCGCCGTCGTGATGAGCGTGCTCATCATCGTCACCGGAGGGGCGGTCCGGCTCACCGGCTCCGGTCTCGGCTGCGACACCTGGCCCAAGTGCACGGACGACAGCCTCATCGTGACGCCCGAGCAGGGCTACCGCGGCGCGATCGAGTTCGGCAACCGGATGCTCACGTACGTCCTGTCGGCCGCGGTCGGCTGGGCGATCATCGCCGCGCGGTCCACCAAGCCCTGGCGCCGCGGTCTGACCCGGCTCGGCTGGCTGCAGTTCTGGATCGTCGCGAGCAACGCGGTCCTGGGCGGCATCACCGTGTGGATGGGCCTCAACCCGTGGACGGTCGCCGGCCACTTCATCGCCGCGAACGCGCTCCTCACCGTCGCCGTGATCACCTGGCAGCGCACCGGCGAGGGCGACACGACGCCCCGGCCGCGCGTCCCGGGTCCGGTCCGCAAGCTGTCCTGGGCCATCATCACCGCCTCGGCGCTGCTGATCGTCCTCGGCACCGGAGTGACCGGCTCGGGCAAGCACGCGGGTGACAGCAGCGACGTCCCGCGGATGCCGTGGGACTGGACCGCCGCCGCCCACCTCCACGCCATCGCCGCCTGGGTCGTCTGCGCGCTGGCGCTCGCCATGTGGCTGGTACTGCGGGTGGTGGACGCTCCCGACGACACCCGGGCCCGCGCCCGCGACCTGCTGATCGTGCTGCTCGCGCAGGGCGGGATCGGGTACGTCCAGTACTTCACCGGGGTTCCCGAGCTCCTGGTCGGCGCGCACATGCTCGGCTCCGCGCTGATGTGGATCGCCGTCCTGCGCCTCGCCCTCAGCCTGCGTGAGCGCCCGGTGTCCGCCCCGGAGATCCCGGCCCAGGCCGACTCCGCGCTGGCCACGGCGTAGGGCTGCGCGGAACGGATCCGCGCGATATCCGAATTCGGGTACGCGCTCAGATGAGCTTGTAGACCCGCTGCGCATTGCCCGCCGCGATCATCGTGGCGACGCGCTGCGCGTCGCCGAGGGACCAGGCGCCGTCGCCCACCCATTCGCCCAGCACCCGGCTCAGCGCGCCGCGGAAGACGCTGGCCGCGACGACGTGCAGCTCGGGCAGGGCGTGGGCGCCGCTGGAGAAGAGCAGCTTGCCGAAGGGGGCCAGCTCCAGGAGCTCGGCGAGGACGGCCGCGGCCCTGGCCCCGGTCCTGCCGAGGACGGAGCCGAGGTCGGCGTACACATGCGGGAAGACACCGGTCAGCTGGGCCGTCTGCCGGTGGTACGGGTATCCGTGCAGGAGTACGAGGTCGGCGCCGAGCCCGCTGGTGGCGGCGGCGAAGCCGGCGACTCCGTCCGGGTCCTCGGTTCCCACGTGCAGCTGGAGCGGCCGCCCGGAGGCGACGGCGATCCACAGCAGATGGCGCAGCAGGACGGGGTCGGTGAGCCGGCCGCCCGCCGTGCGTCCGGCCAGCCAGCGGCCCGCCGCCCCGCGCACCTCGCCGGGGCCCGGTGGTTCGGGCGCGTACGCGAGCCCCCGGGACACCGCCGCCACGGAGGTGAAGGCGACGGCTGTCGCGGCGGCGCCGTGGACGGCCTCCGCGAGGTTGGCCAGGAGGCCCTCGACCGTCCCCGAGGTGTCGGCGACCTGCTCGGCGAGCGGCTCCAGCCGGATGATCTCGTGGGCCTCGGCGGCCCCGGCGGAGGCGATCTCGGCGGGCCCCGTCAGATCGCCGGGCAGTCCGGTGTCCACCAGGTAGGTGGAGATTCCGGAGGCCCGCAGCAGCCTGCGTCCGGACTCCAGGACGCCCAGTTCGCGCCGGCGGGCGAGATAGCGGGCCGGTGGGCAGTGCGGTTCCAGGCCGAGCAGCGGCGGGCACCAACGGCGTACCGCGAAGCCGGTCTGGGTGTCGAAGAAGGTGGTGCCGGGCGCGGGCGGCGCGCCGGTCCTGCCGAGGTGTGCCTCGAAGGTGCCGAGGCCTAGCTCCTTGCGGAGCACCCCGTGGCAGTACTGGTCCACCAGGCTCGGGGTCTCGATCATTCGGGGGGCTCCCTGTGTGGACGTGTTTCCACCCGTCCTAACGGGTGAGCCCCACCCGAGGTTGTTGCCTCAGCCGTTCGACGGGCCGCCGAGCTGGATTCCGGCCATCCGGGTCCACTCGTACGGGCCGGTCACGACCTTGGCGGCGAACTCGCCGTCGAACTCGTCGTGCAGGGTCAGCCCGGCCTTCTCGGCCGCCTGCTGGGCGACGGGGAACGTGGGGGCCACCAGGTCGCCCCAGCCGCCGTCCTCGCCGACGAGGACGATACGGGTGCCCATCTGACCGATGTAGGCGAGCTGCCCCTCGGCGCCGCCGTGCTTCTTGGAGAACGCCTGGATCTGCTTGGCGAGCTTGGCCGCCTTGCGCTCCGCCTTGGTGTCCGCCTGCTTGGTGTCTGCCATAGCAAGGATGCTACTGACAGGTAGATCGACTGGCGACGGCCGGGGTACGTGGTCTTGCCCACGTACCCCGGCCGTTGATCAGGTCCGAGTGACTACCTCAGGAAGGGGTCGACCGCGACCGCCACGAAGAGCAGCGAGACATAGGTGATCGACCAGTGGAAGAGGCGCATCTCCTTGAGCTTCGCGCCGGTCGCGCCGTTCTTCGCGCGGTGGAGCAGCGCGTGCGCCTCCCAGAGCCACCAGCCGCCGGTGAGCAGCGCCACGGCGGTGTAGAACCAGCCGGTGTAGCCGAGCGGGGTCAGCAGCAGCGAGACGGCGACCATCACCCAGCTGTACGCGACGATCTGCTTCGCGACGACCTTGTTGGAGGCGAGGACCGGCAGCATGGGGACGCCCGCGCGGGCGTAGTCGTCCTTCACCTTCATCGACAGCGGCCAGTAGTGCGGCGGCGTCCAGAAGAAGATGACCATGAAGAGGATGATCGCGGCCCAGGACATCGAGTTGGTGACGGCCGACCAGCCGATCAGCACGGGCAGACAGCCGGCGATGCCGCCCCAGACGATGTTCTGCGCGGTCCGCCGCTTGAGGATCATCGTGTAGACCACGACGTAGAAGAGGAGCGCACCGAGCGAGAGTGCGGCGGAGAGCCAGTTGATCAGGAACCCGAACCAGAGCGTGGAGACCACGGCGAGGGTCAGGCCGAAGATCAGGCCCTCACGCGGGGTGAGCGCTCCGGTGACCAGCGGGCGCTGGGAGGTGCGGTCCATCAGTGCGTCGATGTCGCGGTCGATGTACATGTTCAGCGCGTTCGCGCCGCCCGCCGACAGATAGCCGCCGAAGCAAGTGGCGAGTACCAGCCACATGTTCGGCACGCCCTGCTCGGCGAGGAACATCACCGGAACGGTCGTGATGAGCAGAAGCTCGATGATCCGCGGCTTCGTCAGCGCCACGTATGCCTTGACGCGGGCCCCGAACGGCCGATGGCCCCCCGGGCTGGGAGTCAAGACGACCCCTGCGGGTCGGGACTCGACGGCCGTCACGCACACCCCTGACAGAGAAATCCCAGCAAGCTCCCCGGATGAAGACGGGGTGAAGACTTGCGCGTACCACGCCACTGTAGACGTTGCCCATACGCCGATCTTCGCGGGGGTGGGGTCGTGTTGAGGGGGCTTGTCCCAAGGGTTGGACCGCGCTCGGGAGGCGAAGTGACACAGTGACCGGCACTCTTGCCGTATCCGCTCATGTGAGGCCCGCGCACTCGAAAGGATGGGCGTGTTGTCGGGGGTAGGCTCGACACCGCCGGTACACCCTCAGTCACCGGCTTTCCAGTACATGTGGAGAGGAGCCCTGACTCAGGGTGAGCACTAAGCCGACCACCACAGACCTCGAGTGGACCGAATTGGACCAGCGGGCCGTTGACACCGCCCGCGTCCTGGCCGCGGACGCCGTACAGAAGGTCGGCAACGGCCATCCCGGTACGGCCATGAGCCTGGCGCCCGCCGCGTACACCCTCTTCCAGAAGGTGATGCGGCACGACCCGGCCGATCCGGAGTGGGTGGGGCGCGACCGTTTCGTGCTCTCTGCCGGCCACTCGTCCCTCACGCTCTACACCCAGCTGTACCTGGGTGGCTTCGGGCTCGAGCTGGACGACCTGAAGGCCTTCCGTACCTGGGGCTCGAAGACCCCGGGTCACCCGGAGTACGGACACACCGCGGGTGTGGAGACGACGACCGGCCCGCTGGGCCAGGGTGTCGCCAACGCCGTGGGCATGGCGATGGCCGCCCGCTACGAGCGCGGCCTGTTCGACCCGGAGGCGGCCCCCGGCACCTCCCCGTTCGACCACAACATCTACGTGATCGCCGGTGACGGCTGCCTGCAGGAGGGCATCTCCGCCGAGGCGTCCTCGCTGGCCGGTCACCAGAAGCTCGGCAACCTGGTCCTGCTGTGGGACGACAACCACATCTCGATCGAGGGCGACACCGAGACCGCCGTGTCCGAGGACACGATGAAGCGGTACGAGGCCTACGGCTGGCACGTCCAGCGTGTCGAGCCGCAGGCCAACGGCGACCTGGACCCGGCCGCCCTGTTCGCGGCGATCAAGGCCGCCGAGGCCGAGACCGAGCGCCCGTCGTTCATCGCGATGCGCTCGATCATCGCCTGGCCCGCCCCGAACGCCCAGAACACCGAGGCCGCGCACGGCTCGGCGCTGGGCGACGAGGAGATCGCGGCCACCAAGCGTGTCCTCGGCTTCGACCCGGAGCAGACCTTCGAGGTCACCGACGAGGTCATCGGCCACACGCGCGCCCTGGGCGACCGCGGCCGTGAGGCCCGCGCCGCGTGGGAGAAGTCGCTCGCCGAGTGGCGTACGGCCAACCCGGAGCGTGCCGCGGAGTTCGACCGCATCCAGGCGAACGAGCTGCCCGAGGGCTGGGAGTCGAAGCTCCCGGTGTTCGAGGCGGGCGGGGGCATCGCCACCCGCGCCGCGTCCGGCAAGGTCCTTCAGTCGCTCGGCGCGGTCATCCCCGAGCTGTGGGGCGGCTCGGCCGACCTCGCCGGCTCGAACAACACGACGATCGACAAGACCTCGTCGTTCCTGCCCGAGGGCAACCCGCTGCCGGAGGCCGACAAGTACGGCCGCACGATCCACTTCGGCATCCGCGAGCACTCCATGGCCGCGGAGATGAACGGCATCGCGCTGCACGGCAACACCCGCATCTACGGCGGCACCTTCCTGGTGTTCTCCGACTACATGCGCAACGCGGTCCGCCTGTCGGCCCTCATGCACCTGCCGGTGACGTACGTCTGGACCCACGACTCGATCGGTCTGGGCGAGGACGGTCCGACCCACCAGCCGGTGGAGCACCTGGCGTCGCTGCGCGCGATCCCCGGTCTGAACGTCGTCCGCCCCGCGGACGCCAACGAGACCTCCATCGCCTGGCGCGAGATCGTCAAGCGTCACACCCGCGAGTTCGGGAAGGGCGCCCCGCACGGTCTCGCCCTGACCCGTCAGGGTGTGCCGACGTACGACTGGAACGAGGACGCCGCCAAGGGTGGCTACGTTCTGGCCGACGCCGAGGGCGGCGACGCCCAGGTCGTGCTGATCGGCACGGGCTCCGAGGTGCACCTGGCCGTCGAGGCCCGCGAGCAGCTCCAGGCCGCCGGCATCCCGACCCGTGTGGTCTCGATGCCGTCCGTCGAGTGGTTCGAGGAGCAGGACCAGGCGTACAAGGACTCGGTCCTGCCGCCGTCGGTGAAGGCTCGGGTCGCGGTCGAGGCCGGTATCGGTCTGACCTGGCACAAGTACGTCGGCGACGCCGGCCGGATCCTGTCGCTGGAGCACTTCGGCGCCTCGGCCGACGCGAAGGTCCTCTTCCGCGAGTTCGGCTTCACGCCGGAAGCCGTCGCCGCCGCCGCGCGGGAATCTCTCGCCGCCGCCGCGCGCTGACGCCCTTAGACACGACATTGGAGAACCTCTCATGACAGACGCTCTCAAGCGCCTCTCCGACGAAGGCGTCGCGATCTGGCTGGACGACCTCTCGCGTCAGCGGATCACGTCCGGAAACCTGGCCGAGCTGATCGACCAGCAGCACGTGGTCGGTGTCACCACCAACCCGTCCATCTTCCAGAAGGCGATCTCGGAGGGCCACGGTTACGACCAGCAGCTCGCCGACCTCGCTGCCCGCAAGGTCACTGTGGACGAGGCCATCCGCATGATCACGACGGCGGACGTGAGGGACGCCGCCGACATCCTGCGCCCGGTCTTCGAAGCGACCGACGGCCAGGACGGCCGGGTCTCCATCGAGGTCGACCCCCGTCTGGCCCACAACACGGCGGCCACGATCGCCGAGGCCAAGCAGCTGGCCTGGCTGGTGGACCGTCCCAACACGCTCATCAAGATCCCGGCCACCAAGGCGGGTCTGCCGGCGATCACCGAGGTCATCGGCCTCGGCATCAGCGTCAATGTGACGCTGATCTTCTCGCTGGAGCGCTACCGCGCGGTCATGGACGCCTACCTGGCGGGTCTGGAGAAGGCCCGCGAGCGCGGCCTGGACATCTCCCTGATCCACTCCGTGGCC
This sequence comes from Streptomyces sp. NPDC056222, assembly GCF_042264065.1. Lineage (NCBI taxonomy): Bacteria > Bacillati > Actinomycetota > Actinomycetes > Kitasatosporales > Streptomycetaceae > Streptomyces > Streptomyces sp. NPDC056222. Next base: position 15,361 of record NZ_JBHJTL010000108.1, read on the forward strand.
TCCTTCTTCGTCTCCCGCGTGGACTCGGAGATCGACAAGCGCCTCACCGCCCTCGGCACCGACGAGGCCAAGGCGCTCAAGGGCAAGGCCGCCCTCGCCAACGCCCGTCTCGCCTACGAGGCGTACGAGGAGGTCTTCTCCTCGGACCGCTGGGCCGCCCTCGACAAGGCGCAGGCCAACAAGCAGCGTCCGCTGTGGGCCTCGACGGGCGTGAAGGACCCGGCGTACAAGGACACCCTGTACGTCGTGGACCTGGTCGCCCCCGGCACGGTCAACACCATGCCGGAGGCCACGCTGGAGGCCACCGCCGACCACGGCGAGGTCTCCGGTGACACCGTGCGTGGCACCTACGAGCAGTCCCGCGCCGAACTGGACGCCGTCGAGAAGCTCGGCATCTCGTACGACGACGTGGTGCAGCTGCTCGAGGACGAGGGCGTCGAGAAGTTCGAGGCGTCCTGGAACGACCTGCTCAAGTCGACCGAGGCGGAGCTTGAGCGCCTTGCACCTTCGGAGGCGTAACCACCTTGAGCGCAGTCCACGGAGCCAACCCGCTCCGTGACGCCGCAGACCGACGGCTCCCGCGTATCGCGGGGCCGTCGGGTCTGGTGATCTTCGGCGTCACGGGCGATTTGTCCCGAAAGAAGCTGATGCCTGCCGTCTACGACCTGGCCAACCGCGGCCTGCTGCCGCCGGGCTTCTCGCTCATCGGCTTCGCCCGCCGCGAGTGGCAGGACGAGGACTTCGCGCAGGAGGTCTACGAGGCCGTCAAGCAGCACGCGCGCACCCCGTTCCGCGAGGAGGTGTGGCAGCAGCTGATCCAGGGGATGCGCTTCGTCCAGGGCGACTTCGACGACGACGACGCCTTCGACCAGCTGAAGACCACCATCGAGGAGCTGGACAAGGCACAGGGCACGGGCGGCAACTTCGCCTTCTACCTCTCCGTGCCGCCGAAGTTCTTCCCCCTCGTCGTCCAGCAGCTGAAGAAGCACGGCCTGGCCGACCAGAAGAACGGCTCCTGGCGCCGCGCCGTCATCGAGAAGCCCTTCGGCCACGACCTGGCATCCGCGAAGGACCTCAACGAGGTCGTCCACGAGGTCTTCCCGCCCGACGCGGTCTTCCGGATCGACCACTACCTGGGCAAGGAGACCGTCCAGAACATCCTGGCGCTCCGCTTCGCCAACACCCTCTTCGAGCCGATCTGGAACCGGTCGTACGTCGACCACGTCCAGATCACCATGGCCGAGGACATCGGCATCGGCGGCCGTGCCGGCTACTACGACGGCATCGGCGCCGCCCGTGACGTCATCCAGAACCACCTCCTCCAGCTGCTCGCACTGACCGCGATGGAGGAGCCCGCCTCCTTCGACGCCGACGCGCTCGCGGCCGAGAAGACCAAGGTGCTCGGCGCTGTGAAGCTGCCGAAGGACCTGGGCGCCTCGACCGTGCGCGGCCAGTACGCGCCGGGATGGCAGGGCGGCGCCAAGGCCGTCGGCTATCTGCAGGAGGACGGGATCGACCCCAAGTCGAAGACCGACACCTACGCGGCCATCAAGGTGGAGATCGACAACCGCCGCTGGGCGGGTGTCCCCTTCTACCTCCGTACCGGCAAGCGCCTCGGCCGCCGCGTCACCGAGATCGCGGTCGTCTTCCAGCGCGCCCCGCACTCCCCGTTCGACCACACCGCGACCGAGGAGCTCGGCCGCAACGCCATCGTGATCCGGGTCCAGCCGGACGAGGGCGTGACGGTGCGGTTCGGCTCCAAGGTGCCGGGCACGCAGATGGAGATCCGGGACGTGTCGATGGACTTCGCCTACGGCGAGTCCTTCACGGAGTCCAGCCCCGAGGCGTACGAGCGGCTCATCCTCGACGTCCTCCTCGGCGACTCGAACCTCTTCCCGCGGGTCGAGGAGGTCGAGCTGTCCTGGAAGATCCTCGACCCGATCGAGCAGTACTGGGACAAGCACGGCAAGCCCGCGCAGTACCAGTCCGGGACCTGGGGTCCGGTCGAGGCGGACGAAATGCTCGCACGAGACGGACGGAGCTGGCGCCGGCCATGAAGACCGACCTGACGGACACCACGTCCAGCAAGATCAACAAGGCGCTGGTGCTCGGGCGGCGGGCCATCGGCACGCCGGCCGTCGGCATGGTGCTCACCCTCGTCATCGTCACCGACGAGGAGAACGCCTACGACGCGCTCAAGGCGGCCAACGACGCGTCCCGCGAGCACCCCTCGCGGACGCTGGTGGTCATCAAGCGGGTCTCGCGCTCGCCGCGCGACCGCGCCAAGGCACGGCTCGACGCCGAGGTCCGCCTCGGCGCCGACGCCAGCACCGGGGAGACGGTGGTTCTCCGGCTGTACGGCGAGGTCGTCGACCACGCCCAGTCGGTGGTCCTTCCGCTGCTGCTGCCGGACGCGCCCGTCGTCGTCTGGTGGCCGGTCAACGCGCCGGCCGACCCGGCGAACGATCCGCTGGGCGCGCTCGCCCAGCGCCGGGTGACCGACACGTACGCCTCGGAGCAGCCGATCCACGAGCTGACCGGACGCGCGGACAACTACACCCCGGGCGACACGGATCTGGCCTGGACCCGGATCACCCCGTGGCGCTCGATGCTTGCCGCCGCGCTCGACCAGGTCGTGTGCGAGGTCACCTCCGCCGAGGTCGAGGGCGAGGAGTTCAACCCGAGCGTCGAACTGCTGGCCATGTGGCTGGCGGACCGGCTGAAGATTCCGGTCCGGCGCGGCAGGTCGGCGGGCCCCGGGCTCACGTCCGTACGGATGGAGTCCACCTGCGGGCCGATCGTGCTCGACCGGCCCGACGGCTCGCTGGCGACGCTCTCCATCCAGGGGCAGCCGGACCGTGCCGTGGCGCTCAAGCGCCGCGAGACGGCCGAGCTGATCGCGGAGGAGCTGCGCCGGCTCGACCCGGACGACACCTATGCCTCGGCGCTGAAGTTCGGTCTGGAGCGGCTGGACGAGGAGGCGGCGACCACCGCTCCCGTGACGGTCGAGGACGCGCCCGAGGCCGGGGACTCTTCGGCTCCGGCGAAGAAGGCCACGGCTGCGCCGAAGAAGACACCTGCCAAGAAGGCGGCGGCCAAGTGAGTGCTCCGCAGCTCGTCGTCCACCGCGACAAGGAGCTGATGGCCCAGGCCGCGGCGGCCCGGCTGATCACGCGGATCGTGGACGCCCAGTCCGCGCGCGGCTCGGCGTCCGTGGTCCTCACGGGTGGCCGCAACGGCAACGGACTGCTGGCGGCGCTCAGTTCGGCCCCCGCTCGGGACGCGATCGACTGGTCGCGGCTCGATCTGTGGTGGGGCGACGAGCGCTACCTGCCGGACGGGGACCCGGAGCGCAATGTGACCCAGGCCCGCGAGGCGCTGCTCGACAGCGTCCCGCTGGACCCGGCGCGGGTGCACGCGATGCCGGCCTCGGACGGGCCGTTCGGCAGTGATGTCGAGGCCGCGGCCGCCTCCTACGCGGCCGAACTGGCCGCGGCCGCGGGTCCGGAGGACCATGCGTCGGTGCCGAGCTTCGACGTCCTGATGCTGGGTGTCGGGCCCGACACCCATGTCGCCTCGCTGTTCCCGGAGCTCCCGGCGGTCCGCGAGACCGAGCGGACGGTGGTGGGCGTGCACGGCGCGCCGAAGCCGCCGCCGACCCGGATCTCGCTGACGCTGCCCGCGATCCGTGCCGCGCGCGAGGTCTGGCTGCTCGCGGCCGGTGAGGACAAGGCGAAGGCCGCGGCGGTCGCGCTGTCGGGCGCGGGCGAGGTCCAGGCCCCGGCCGCGGGCGCCTACGGCCGCTCGCGCACGCTGTGGCTGCTCGACGCGGCGGCCGCCTCGGAGCTGCCGCGCAGTCTCCATCCGCCGGCCTCGGCCTGACGGACGGTCACTCGGGCCCGGTTCACCGCACGGTGGACCGGGCCTTCGGCGTTTCCCGTACGGGTTCCAGGAAGGGGGCGAGCAGCTCCGGCACCGCTTCGGCGGCGAAGGCCAGGCCCTCGCTCTCCCCGGCGTCGTGGACGTCGTACGCGCCCGCGCCCGCCGCGGTCGTCGCGGTCAGGGTCAGCACCCCGGCCCGGCGCTGGAAGTACGACTGCTTGACGGTCCATCCGATGACGCCGCCTCGCTGGAGGGCGACGGTGGTCCTACGGATCGTGCCGGAGCGGGCCACCAGATAGCCTCCGGTGATGCCGTGCCCCAGATTGCGGTAGGCGTCGAGCGCGAGCAGTACGGCGAGCGGGGTCGACACAAGGGCGCAGGCGGCCGCGATGTACAGCAGGACGGGGGTGAGTACGGCTCCGAGGACGGCGAGGACCGCGGCCGGGACGAGCGCGCCCGCGAGGGCCCAGCGCAGTCGCCGGGTGCGGGCGGCGCGGGGATGGACGGTGAGCGGGGCGCTCGTCGGGGGCTCGGGCTCGCGCAGGACCTGGGCGGCGACCCGGTCCGCGACGGCGCGGGGCGCCGGCGGGAGCAGGGTCTTGTGGTCGGCGTGCTCGTCCTCCTCGTTCTCCACGAGGCCGGTGGCGACGGCGTCGACGCGGGCGGCCCGGCACATCCGTACACCCAGCGGCTCGACCAGTTCGACGCCCCGCAGCCGACGTTCCTCGACAGAGATCGAGCGGGCGGTGAAGAGTCCGCGGCGGACCCTGAGGGTGCCGCCGGGCTCGCGCTCCAGACGGTAGTTCCACCACATCTCGACCCAGAGGCCGAGGGCGCCGACGGTGCCGGCGAGGGTGGCGAGCAGGACGAGGACGATGATCATCGAGAGGACCGAGGTGTCCTCGAAGCGGTCCCCTATCCAGTTGATGACCTTGGCCTGGGCTCCGAACCACTCGCTGACCTGCATGACGGCTCCGGCCGCCGCGCCGCCGAGGAGCGGGGCGACGAAGGAGACCGGGGCGTAGCGGATCCAGCGGCGGTCGAGCTCGGCCAGTGCGCCGTCGTGGGTCGTGTCCTCGGCGGCGGAGACCGTACGGGCGAGCAGTTCGCGGCGGAGTCGTTCGCCCTCGGCCCGGGCGACCGGGTCGAGTTCGAGGGTGGACTCGCCGCCGCCGGCGCTCTCCCCGGTGCCGATGCGGACCTTGACCAGGCCGAGGACGCGCAGGAGCGGGTTGGCCGTCAGGTCGACGGTGCGGATGCGTTCGCGGGACAGCGAGCGGCGCTTGACCAGGAGGAGCCCGGTGTGGAGTTCGACCCTCCCCCAGCCTTCGGCCGGGGGTACCCCCGTCTCGCTCCTCCCCCAGCCTTCGGCCGGGGGTACCCCCGTCTCGCTCCTCCCCCAGCCTTCGGCCGGGGGTACCCCCATCTCGCTGCGCTCGGCACCGATGCGATAGCGGGTGCGGCGCCAGCGGACGTGGTCGGCGGCCGCGCCCGCGCCGATGAGGAGGGCGGCCCCGGCGCCGATCCAGCCGAGGGCCTTCCAGGCGGGCATGGAGCCGGTGAGGCCGAAGAAGACGGGCAGGGCGGCGCCGCCGGCGACACCGGCGAGGACCGTGGCGGTGACCAGGACCGTACGGCGGTCGAGGCGCCGCCAGTCCTCCGTCATGTCGCGTCCCCGGAGGTGGCCTGGGTGATGGCGGTCAGCCGCTCGGCGAGATCGGCGGCGAGTTCGTGGTCGAGCCCCTCGATCCGGAGCGCGCCCTTGGAGGAGGCGGTGGTGACGGTCACCGTGGCGAGCCTGAAGGCCTGCTCCAGCGGTCCGCGTACGGTGTCGACGGTCTGGATCCGGGACATCGGCGCGATCCGCCACTCCTGCCAGAAGGCCCCGGTGCGGACGTAGACGGCGTCCTCGGTGACCTCCCAGCGGTGCACCTTGAACCACCAGTGGGGGAGGAACGCGGTGCAGGCGAGGCCGACGACCGCCACGGCACCGGCCACGAGCAGCAGCCAGAACCGGGCCGGCGTGATCAGTGCGCCGAGCACGCCGAGGACGACCACCGGTGTGGCGGTCGTCAGCAGCCACTGCGTACGCCACCAGCCGACGGCCCGTTCGTTCAGCGTGTTGTTCGGAGGCCTGAGCCTTATCTCGCCTTGCACCGCGTTCTCCCCCGTCATGGCTTCTACCGTCCGCGCAGCGAGCGGTAGGTGGCGACGAGTCCGGCCGTCGAGCCGTCGAGCTCGCCGGCGCCCTTGCCCTCGGTCAGCACCGGCTCGATCTTCTTGGCGAGGACCTTGCCGAGCTCGACTCCCCACTGGTCGAAGGAGTCGATGTTCCAGATCGCACCCTGGACGAACACCTTGTGTTCGTAGAGCGCGATGAGCTGGCCGAGGACGGAGGGCGTGAGCTCCTTGGCCAGGATGGTGGTCGTGGGGTGGTTGCCCTTGAAGGTCTTGTGCGGGACGAGCTCCTCGGCCACGCCCTCGGCCCGTACCTCCTCGGGCGTCTTGCCGAAGGCCAGCGCCTGCGTCTGGGCGAAGAAGTTGGCCATCAGCAGGTCGTGCTGGGCGACGAGACCCGGGAGCAGATCGGCGACCGGCTCGGCGAAGCCGATGAAGTCGGCGGGGATGACCTTGGTGCCCTGGTGGATCAACTGGTAGTACGCGTGCTGACCGTTGGTTCCGGGCGTGCCCCAGACGACCGGTCCGGTCTGCCACTCGACGGGGTTGCCGTCCCGGTCGACGGACTTGCCGTTGGACTCCATGTCGAGCTGCTGGAGGTAGGCGGTGAACTTCGACAGGTAGTGCGAGTACGGCAGGACGGCGTGCGACTGGGCGTCGAAGAAGGCGCCGTACCAGACGCCGAGAAGGCCGAGGAGCAGCGGCGCGTTCTCCTCCGCCGGGGCGGTGCGGAAGTGCTCGTCGACGAGGTGGAAGCCGGCGAGCATCTCGCGGAAGCGATCCGGACCGATGGCGATCATCAGGGAGAGGCCGATGGCGGAGTCGTACGAGTAGCGTCCGCCGACCCAGTCCCAGAACTCGAACATGTTGGCCGTGTCGATGCCGAAGTCCTCGACCTTCTCGGCATTGGTCGACAGGGCGACGAAGTGCTTGGCGACGGCTTCCTGGCCGGCCCGCAGCCCGGTGAGGAGCCAGTCGCGCGCGGAGGTGGCGTTGGTGATCGTCTCGATGGTGGTGAAGGTCTTCGAGGCGACGATGAAGAGCGTCTCGGCCGGGTCGAGGTCGCGGACCGCCTCGTGGAGGTCGGCGCCGTCTACGTTGGAGACGAAACGGAACGTCAGATCCCGCTGGGTGTAGGAGCGCAGGACGTCGTACGCCATCGCGGGTCCGAGATCGGAGCCGCCGATGCCGATGTTCACGATGTTCTTGATCGGCTTGCCGGTGTGACCGGTCCACTCGCCCGCGCGGACCTTGTCGGCGAAGGCGGCCATCTTGTCGAGAACGGCGTGGACGCCCGGGACGACGTTCTCGCCGTCGACCTCGACGACGGCCCCGCGCGGGGCTCGCAGCGCGGTGTGCAGGACCGCGCGGTCCTCGGTGGTGTTGATCTTCTCGCCACGGAACATGGCGTCGCGCAGCTCGGCCACGCCCGTCGCGGCGGCCAGCTCGCGCAGCAGCGCGAGGGTCTCGTCGGTCACCAGGTGCTTGGAGTAGTCCAGATACAGGTCACCGACCCGGAGCGCGTAACCGGTGCCCCGGTCCGGGTCGGCGGCGAACAGCTCGCGCAGGTGCGTCTCGCCCAACTGCTCCCGGTGCTTCCCGAGGGCGCTCCACTCCGGAAGCCGGTTGAGCTTCGTGCGTCCTTCTGCGTTCATCTCGGACATCGCCTACTTCTTCTCTTCCTGCCTGCTTGCCCCGCTGCGACTCCAACCTAATTGATCGCAGGGGCGGAAGGCGCGCGACGACTCAGTGGCCGCCGCGATGCAACCTGCCCTCGTAGCGGGCTTCGAGGACGGCGTTGCGCTCGTGGCCGCCCGGCAGGTTCGCGGAGACGTAGACCGGCGGCTCGTGCCCCTCGGCGAGGAGGAGGGCGACCGACTCGGCGACCACCATCTGCACGAGCAGCGCGGAGGTGAGGGTGGAGATGCCGCAGAGCGCCCCGCCGTCCGGGAGGGGCAGCAGGGCGTCGCCGGTGGGGGCGCAGTTGTCGAGGACGGCGTCGGCGAGGTCGGCGAGTCGCCTGCCGCTGGGGTGCAGGGCGGGGACGGCGTGGGTGTGTTCCAGGGAGGTGAGGGCGACGAGCCGGTGACCGGCGTCGGTGACCTTCAGCGCCAGGTCGACGATCGAGTTGTTGACGCCGGAGTTGGAGATGATGACGAAGAGGTCCTGCGGGCGGGGTGTGGCGAGGGCGTAGAGCCGGTCGGCGAGGCCCGGGGAGCGTTCCAGGAGCGGATCGGCGAGTACGGAGGGGTCCTCGCCGCCGCGCAGTACGAGGTCGGCGAGCGCGATCCGGCTGGTGGGGACGAGCCCGCCGGCCCGGCCCGCGATCTCCAGGGCGGTTGCCTGCGAGTGTCCGGTGCCGAAGGCGTGGATCACCCCGTCGGCGGCGACACAGTCGGCGAAGAGCCGGGCAGCCGCGGCGACCGCGTCCTTGTTGGCCGCGACGGCCCGCTCGACGGCCCCGCGGGCATGGTCGGCGAACAGGGCGGCGCCGAGGGCGGGTTGGGGCATGGCCAAGCCTCCATTGGTTCGTTGAACCGAAATTGGTCGAGCGTTTCGATTCAATGAACCAGCCCGTCCGGCCTCCGTCAAGGCCCCGAGAACGCCGACGGGGCGGCGCACCCCGACGCGATGCCGGGAGTACACCGCCCTCGGGCGGGACGCGTTGCGGACGACGGCCCGTGTACGGGGGACACGGGCACTCGGCCGGGTCTACCGAGCCGGCTCGGTGGACCCGGCCTGCCCGCCGAACACTTCCTTGACGAGCGCCTTCTGCGCCTGCTGGAACGCCGCGGCCGTGGCGGCGAAGTCGAGCTCGGCGTCCCCGCCGGTCAGCGAGGCGGTCAGGGTCCTCCTGCCGTCGGGCGTGCTGTACATCAGTGCCGCCCAACCGAAGAAGCCGCCGTTGTGATGGAGGACGGTGCCGCCGCCGTCCAACTCCTCCACGAACACCCCCAGGCCGTAGCCCAGCTTGGGGTGCGGCGTACGCATCTCGGCCAGCAGCGAGTCCGGCAGGAGCTTGCCGCTCATCAGCGCGGAGAAGAAGGTGTGGAGGTCCTCGGTGGTCGAGATCATGTCGCCGGCGGCGGAGACCCAGGACACGTTGAAGCGGGTGACGTCGACGACGTTCCACCGGCCGGCGTGCTCGTACCGGTAGTAGCCGTGAGCGTGCGGCTCGGGGATCTCCGGCGAGGTGCCCGGCACCACGGTGCCCGAGAGCCCCAGCGGCCGCAGGATCAGCCGCTGCATCTCCTCGGCCAGCGAGCGGCCGGTGACCTCCTCGATCAGCAACTTGGCCAGCACGTAGTTGGTGTTGGAGTAGCTCCAGTCCGCCCCCGGCTCGAACCGCGCCGGCTTGGACAGGGAGAGCCGTACCAACTCCTCCGGATCGTAGGTGTGGAACCGGCGGTCCACGTACTCCTGGCCTTGCCAGGGGATCCCCGGCACGACCGTCCCGTCCTCGTAGTACTCGCCGGTGTGGCTGAACAGCCCACTGGTGTGCTGGAGCAGCATCCGCACCGTGATCCGCCGGTCGAGGCCGAACCGGGGCAGGTGGTCGTCGACCGGGCTGTCCAGCCCGATCCTGCCCTCGGCCACCAGCTGCAGCACCACGGTCGCGGTGAAGGTCTTGGTGGTGCTGCCGATCCGGAACCGCCCGTCGATGGCCGGCTCGGCGCTCTCGCCGAGCTTGCGCACCCCGGCGCTGCCGACCCACTCGCCCCGCTCGTCGTGCACCCGCAGTTGCACGCCGGCGAATCCGGAATCGACGATCTGCTGGATGGCCTTCTGCAGTTCCGGGCGATCCTGCCCGGCAGGGGTGAGGGACATGATGATGTGCTCCTTGTTCGGCTGTCGTGAACGTCGATCGGGCGGACGGATGGTGCGGCGGGGCCCTGTTGGAGCCGAGGCATCCGGTGGCGACGGCGCTTCTAGAGGCTGCGGGCGGTGATGTCGCCGTAGGCGGTGGTCGCGTGGATGGTCAGGCCGGGGGTGCCGTCGGTGTTCTGGAGGGCGTTGTGGATCCGGCCGTAGGCGGTGCCGGCGTCCAGGGCGGCGGAGACGCCGTGGGCGGCGCCGACGGAGATCCCGCCGGATTCGGTGTGCAGGGTGACGGTGCCGCGCACGGCCTCGGTGACACGGAGGTCGCCCTTCTGGGTACGGATCTCCGCGTCGCCGGCCAGACGGCCGACCGCGATGTCACCGGCCTGGAGGGTCAGGCGGGCGCTCGCGGTCTCGTCGAGCTCGACCGTGCCCTGCGCGGACTCGAAGGCGACGTCACCGAGCCGTCCGGTGCTGCGGAGTTCGGCGTCGGCGCCCTTGGCCTCGACGCGGGAGCCGGCCGGCAGCTGGACGGTGACCTCGACGTA
>NZ_JBHJTL010000109.1:0-25540 GCF_042264065.1 Streptomyces sp. NPDC056222
GGTCCGTACGGTGCGCACAGGTGCGGCGCCGTCGTGGGTTGTGCCCACCCGTTCCGCCCCGCGGAACGCCTGCCCACAACCGGGTGGCGGGGGTTGAGGGTGGGCACCGCCCTGCGGAACGCCTGCCCACACCCCGCCGGGGCGGGGTTGCAGGCTGGCGCGCCGCCCCGCCGGCGGGTGGCCGCGACCCACGGGCCGGGTGAAGGAAGGGGGATCCGGCCTGCGGAAGGGACCGATCGTGGCCCTAGCCCCCCGGCCGTACCAGGAGGTTCCGTGGGGCTCGGGTGATCACGCCCGTGCGTTCGGGGCGGAAGCCCTCCGCCAGGCGGAGGCGGGGCATCGCGTGGAACAGTGCCCGTAGGGCGTATTCCGCTTCCAGGCCCGCGAGGAGGACCGCGGGGCAGGTGCCTCTGCCGTAGGTGAGTTGGTCGGGGTCGTCGCGCATCGGGTCGTAGCGGTCGGGGTCGCGGAAGCGCTCCGGGTCGCGGCTCGCGGCCCCGATCAGCAGGGCCACAGGCTCCCCCGCCGGAATCGTGCCGCCGCTCACCCGTACCTCCGCGCCGGTGCGCCGGACGGCGATCTGCACGGGCGGGTCGCGGCGCAGCGACTCCGTCCAGGCGCGGGCGATCTGCCCGGCCGGGGCGTCCAGGAGTGCCATCGCGTGCTCCCGGTCGACGAGCACGTTGGCGAGAAAGTTGGCGAGTGCCTTCTCCCGTACCGCGATCTGGCCCGTGCACTGACCGGCGAGCGCGGAGGCGGCACGGCCTCGGACCAGGCGCATCATGTCCCGGTACGGCACTCCCACGGCGGCGGCGACGGTGCCGGAGGGCAGCCAGTGGCAGAAGTCCGCGACCAGATCGGCCTGGCGACGTTCGGCGATGCGGCGGGCGAGGACGAAGGCGGTGCGGGCGGTGACGCTCCGGAGCTCGCCCTCGTCGACGTCGACGTGGCTCTGCGCACACGGTGGGTCGCCGGGCCGGTGGCCGTGCGTGAAGCGGGCGTCGGTGAGTGCACTGGCGACATCTGCGTACCGGCTGAGCACCCAGGCCCGCAGCAGCGGGTCGTAGGTGAGCGGGAACTCCTCCCGCAGCACCCGGTGGACGCGGTGCGGGTCCCGGCCGGCCCCGGGGTCGAGGGGGCTGGGCGCGACGGTTCGGCTCGGCGACCGCTCGGCGACGAAGGGCGCGTCCGCCCGGACGCGCGCGGCCCCGGGGCCGTTCGCCCATACGCGCGGGACCTGCGCGGGCTCCATGCGCGGCACGGCCGCCCAGCCGTCCGGCCGTATGCCCGAGTTCGACTCGTCGTTCATCGTGCCCCCTGTCGGAACACCTGATCGGAACACCGTGAGTGCGTCTCCCCACCCCACCATCGGGCGGGAGCCGGCGCAGCCCGCATACCGCCGAACGGGTGATGGTGACGCGCGTCGACGTGCGCGACAGCGCCCCCGGAACGACTCTCGGACGCCGCCGCCCTGACCGGCTGGGCACGCGGCGTGACGACCGACCGGCCGGGGGGCGTTCAGGCATCCGGCCGGTCGGGACGGGGCCGGACGTCAGGGCGTTCGGAACGGGTTCAGACGACCGGCCGGTCAAGGCAGGTCCGGACAGCCGGGCGTTCAGAACCGGTTCCGACATCCGGCCGGTCAGTACAACTCCAGACAGCCGGGCGCTCAGAACCGGTTCCGACATCCGGCGAGTCGGTACGACTCCAGACAGCCGGGCGTTCGGGCCGGTGTCAGACACCCGGCCCGAACCGCCGGACGCCGGACGCCCGGCCGGTCGGTCCCCTTCTCAGGCCTGCACCGGCGCCGTCGGTACCACCGGCGCCTGCACGCGCGCCGGGCGGGCGGCCGTCGCCGGGCGTCGCGGCCACCAGACGCGCTCGCCCAGAAGGGCCATCGCCGACGGAAGGATGATCGCGCGCAGCACGATCGCGTCGAAGAGGACGGCGACCGTCAGACCCACCGCGATCTGCTTCATCTCGATGCGGTCGATGAACAGGAAGCTGACGAAGACCGACACCATGATCACCGCGGCGCTCGTCACCACACTCGCCGAACCGGCGATCCCGTCCACCACCGCCCGCCGCGTCGGCACCCCGCGCCCCACGGCCTCCCGGATCCGGCTGACCACGAAGATCTGATAGTCCGTGGAGAGCCCCACGAGGATCGCGAGCACCAGCAGGGGCGTACGGGAGCCGACGAAGCCCAGCGACTCGAAGCCGAGCAACCCCTCCGCCCAGGTCCCCTGGAAGACCAGCGTGAGCACACCCCAAGCCACCAGCACCGACGCCAGGTTGAGCAGCGTGCCGAGCACCGCCATCACGACCGAGCGGAACGCTGCGTACATGATCGCCAGGGTGGCGAGGGCGACGAAGAGAATCACCCAGGGCAGCCGCTCCCGCTGATGCGCCGCGTAGTCCGCGCCGGCCGCGATCTCGCCGGACACGGCCCACTGCAGCCCCGGCACTCCCTCGACGGCCGCCGGCAGCAGCTGCCCGCGCACCTTCTCCAGGGAGCGGCCCGCCTCGGGCGAGTTCGCGGCGTACGGGACGGGCAGGGCCAGCAGCGCCGTGCGCCCGTCCTCGGCCGTCCGCACCACCGGCGCCCGGTCCTGCGCGAAGAGCGCGTCGCCGCGTGTGGACGCGGCCAGCTTCCGCAGCGGCGCGGCCGGGTCCTCGCCGCGTACGAGGACGAGATGCGCGGGCCCCTCGGAGGGGAAGGCCGTCACGAGCCGGTCGTAAGCGGCGACGGCCGGGATGCTGTCCGGGAAGGTCTCCTTGCCCTCGGTGCCGAGCTTCATGCCCAGCGCGGGCGCGGCGAGCGCGACGGTGGCGACGAGACCGGCGATCAGAGCGACCAGCGGGCGACGTACGACGGGCCGCAACAGCCTGGCCCACATGCGCCCCTCGCCACCCTCGCCGCCCGCGCGACCCGCGCCGCCCGTGCGGCGGCGCCGGGCGAGCCGACGGCCGTCCATCCGGTGGCCGAGCTTGGCCAGCAGGGCGGGCAGCACGGTGAGCGAGCCGCCGACGGCCACCAGCGTGACGAGGATCGCCCCGGTGGCGATCGAGGAGAAGATCACGTCGCCGACGAGGTACAGAGCGGCGAGGGAGAGGGCGACGGCGAGACCGGAGTCGACGACGGCCCGTCCCGAGGTCGCGGCGGCCAGTTCGACGGCCCGGGCGTGGGAGATCGTGCCGCCGGAGCGCTCCCGCTCCTCCCGGGCACGTTTGAGGTAGAAGAGCGAGTAGTCGACGCCGACGGCCATGCCCATCATGAAGATCACGCTGAGCGCCGCGCCGCCTGCGTCCGGGAAGACCCAGGAGGCGAGCCCGTACAGGCCGACCGAGCCCGCGAAGGCGAAGACGGCGAGCAGGACGGGGATGCCGGCGGCGAGGACCGCGCCGAAGACGACGAAGAGGATCAGGAAGGTGACCGGGAGACTGATCATCTCGGTCCGCTGGAGGTCCCGGCCCTGTTTGTCGTTGACGGCGACGGAGATGGAGGCGCTGCCCGTCTGCTCGATCCGCAGGCCCGGGTGCGCCTGCTGGACGGCGGCGGTCTGTGCGAGGAGCGCGTCGACGTCCTTCTTCGCGGTCTCCCGGTCCCCGCGCAGGGTGACGGCGATCCGCAGGGCGGCGCCGTCGCGGGTGGCGACCGGCTCGCCGACCGACTCGACGGCGGGCAGGCCGTCCATCCGGCGGCGGATCTCGCCCGCGGCGGCCGCGGGTTCCTCCCCGGCGGTCCGGGCCGTGCGCTCGATCAGCACCTGCTCGACGGGCGGCGGGGTCAGCCCACTGCCGGAGGCCATGGCCTCGGCCCGTCCGGCCTCGCCGATCCAGAAGTCGGCGAACGAGCCCTTGTTCGTGCCGACCGCCGCCCCCGCGCCGATGCACAGCGCGAGGAGGAGCACCCAGCCGGAGATGGCCTTCCACGGGTGCGTGGCACACCACTGCGCCGTTCGGACGGTGACCGGGACTCTGCCCTGGGGCTGCTGACCTGTTGCTCTCATGCCGTCAGCCTCCCGTCGGAGGCGTCACCGGGTCACTGGTGGACTCCGGTGTCCCGATGGGGGGTTACCCCCACCCGTACGGGAAATCCCCTACGTCGCACGACTGTTGAGTGCTGCCAGGCGTCTGCCTTCAGTGGTACCGGGCCGCCTGTCTCAGCGGTACTGGGCCGCCGCCCTCCGAGCGGTACTGGACCGCCGGCTCTCAGCGGGTACCAGGCCCCGCCGCTCAGCGGACCGACAGCCGGAACGACATCTGCCCGAACGCCACCATGTCGCCCGCCCGCACGGCCACGGCGCCCGTGACGCGGCGGCCGTTGACGCTCGTGCCGTTGGTCGAGCCGAGGTCGCGCAGGACCCACATACCGCCCTGCAGGGAGAGTTCGGCGTGCAGCCTGGAGACCGTCTCGTGGCTCAGCCGCAGTCCGTTCACCGGGTCGCGGCCGATCCTCAGCGGGTACGGCCCCGGTTCGGGCAGCAGCAGCTTCGGCAGCCGCTCGGCGTGCCAGGCGCGGCCGAGCTTGGCCGTGAACGCGGACATCTTCTCGACCGCGCCCACCACCCGCCGTGTCCAGCCGGACTCGGTCTGCAGATCGGCGGTGAGCAGGGCCAGTTCGTCCGGTCGGCGCGCGACGAGGGCGCGCTCCATCCGGAACAGGAAGGTGTCGTGCGAGAGCCGGCCCTGCGCGGCACCCTCACGGAGCAGCACCAGCGCACGGTCCCGCTCTGCGTCGGTGAGCCGCGCGGGGTGCGTGGAGAACTCGAAAGGCGTCGTCACACCGTGATTGTCGGTCCGAGGGGGCTGACGTGTCCAGAACGGGGCTCGTCACAGGACTGTCCGGGTGTGAGCGGCCTCGCGGACCCCGCGATTCCGCCTACCGGCTCGCGAGATCTCGGAGCGCCCGTTCGGATGCCGAGCCCGGTTCGGGGGCGGGGAGGTCGAGGCCTCGGCACGAGGGTGCGCTGGGCAGGGAGACGCGCTCACCGTGCAGGGTCGGTTCGCCCCGGGCGGGCGAGGCCGTGCGGGCGGGCGGGCAAGGCCACGCTCCCGAGCGGCAACTGGCGCCGGGAAAAGGCCCGGCCGTCGTCACCAAGATCGCTGATACGGTCTGCCCACTCGACTCCCCGGGGGATATGACGTGACCGCGTCCTCGACCAGCACAGCCGACGGCCTGATACTGCGCCCGCTCTCCGGGCCCGAGGAGCTGGATCTGTTCTGCCGGCTCAGCTACGTCCTCGACCACGAACTCGAGGACGACCTCGCCACCGGTCGCCGCACGCCCGCGTGGATGTGGGTCGCCCTGCGCGGCGACCGCGTGCTGGCCAGGCTCTCCTGGTGGACGAAGAAGGAGGGCGGCGAGCCGCTCCTCCTCGACTTCTTCGACCTCGACCCCGGGCTTCCCGAGCAGGAGCGCGCCGAGGTCGGCCTGCGGCTCCTGGAGACGGCGACCGCCGCGGTCGTACCGGCGGGCACGGCCCGCCCCGAGTTCAACCGGTTCATGCCGCCGGACTGGCGTGAAGTACCGGAGACCCGCGCCGGGCTGGAGACGCTCTTCGGCGTCCTGGAGGCCTCCGGGGCCCGCCCGCTGGTCGAGCGGCTGCGCCTGGAATGGCGCCCCGGCACCCCTCTGCCGGAGCCGAAGGGCCGTCTGGAGTTCCGCCCGGTGCGCGATCGCGAGGACCTCGTCGCGCTGATGACCCCGGTCATGGAGGGCACGCTCGACGCGCACGGCCAGGCCGACCTCGGATCCGGCATGTCGACCCGCGAGGCGGCGGAGCAGCACTACGACGACGAGTTCGCGCACTACACCTCGCCCCGGGAGTGGTGGCAGGTCGCGCAGCTGCCGGAGACCGGCGAGCCGGTCGGTTTCGTCGTGCCCGCGCGGAACAACTACAACCACACCATCGCCTACATCGGTGTGCTCCCCACACACCGCGGCAAGGGCCACATCGACGACATCCTCGCCGAGGGCACCCGCATCCTGGCCGGTCAGGACGTGCCCCGCATCCGTGCCGCGACCGACCTGGGCAACGTACCAATGGCGAAGGCCTTCGCCCGCGCGGGCTATGTGAACTTCGAGCGGCAGATCGACTTCGTGTGGGACACGCCGGGCGCGGCCCGGTCCTGACTGCCAGGATGGACGCCGTAGTCGCTGTCGCTGTTGCCGTGGCGTGCCGTCCGTCGACGAGGGGATCCGACCGGTGCTGTTCGAGGTGTGGGCCCCGCAGGCCCGTGACCGGGTGACGCTGGAGCTGAACGGCGCCGGGCAGCCCCTGGAGCGGGACGCCGAGCGGGCCGGCTGGTGGATCGGGGTCGCGGCGGCCGAGGACGGCGACCGTTACGGCTTCTCCCTGGACGGCGGCCCGGTCCTGCCCGACCCCCGGTCCCGCCGCCAGCCGGACGGACCGGACGGGCTCAGCGCGGTCGTCGACCACTCCGCGTACGTCTGGTTCAACGAGTCGCCGCGGTTGCGGCTGCGCGCCGCGGTCCTGTACGAGCTGCACATCGGTACCTTCACCCCCGACGGGACCCTGGACGCGGCCGCCGAACGGCTCGGGGAGCTGGCGGGGCTCGGCATCACCCATGTGGAGCTGATGCCGCTCTGTCCTTTCCCCGGGGTTCGCGGCTGGGGGTACGACGGCGTCGCGCCGTGGGCGGTCCACGAGCCGTACGGCGGGCCGACGGCGCTGAAGCGGTTCGTCGACACGGCGCACGGCCTCGGGATGGGGGTGGTCCTGGACGTCGTCCACAACCATCTCGGCCCGTCGGGGAACCATCTGCCGTCCTTCGGCCCGTACTTCACCGACACGCACCACACGCCGTGGGGCGCGGCGGTGAACCTGGACGCGGCGGGCTCGGACGAGGTCCGCGCGTATCTGCGGGACAGCGCGCTCGCCTGGCTCCAGGACTACCGGATCGACGGACTCCGGCTGGACGCCGTGCACGCCCTGGTGGACCACCGGGCGCTGACGTTCCTGGAGGAGCTGTCGGAGGCGGTGGACGAGCTGGCGCGGGAGCAGGGCCGCCAGCACTTCCTGATCGCCGAGTCCGACCTCGCCGATCCTCGGACGACGACCCCGCGCGTCTCGGGCGGTCTCGGCATCCACGCCCAGTGGAACGACGACTTCCACCACGCTCTGCACACCACGCTGACCGGTGAGTCCCAGGGCTACTACGCCGACTTCGCGCGCGCCCCGCTGGCCGCGCTCGCCAAGACGCTGACCCACGTCTTCTTCCACGACGGTACGTACTCGAGCTTCCGGGGCCGCCGCCACGGACGGCCGGTGGACCGGGTCCGTACCCCCGCCCACCGCTTCCTGGGGTACGCCCAGACGCACGACCAGATCGGGAACCGGGCGCTGGGCGACCGGCTCTCCACGACCCTCTCCCCCGGCCTGCTCGCCTGCGCCGCGACGCTCGTCCTGACCGGACCCTCGGTCCCGATGCTGTTCATGGGCGAGGAGTGGGGCGCGAAGACGCCCTGGCAGTACTTCACCGACCACACGGACCCGGAGCTGGCGGAGGCGGTACGGCGGGGCAGGCGGCGGGAGTTCGCGGAGCACGGCTGGGCGGAGGAGGACATCCCCGATCCCCAGGAGCCCGCGACCCGGGACCGCTCCGTCCTGGACCGTTCGGAGCGCGAACGCGCCCCGCACAACCGGCTCCTCGCCTGGCACCGCGAGCTGATCGCGCTGCGCCGTACCCTGCCGGACCTCACCGACCCGGACCTGGCCGCGGTCCGGGTCGCGTACGACGAGGAGGCCCGCTGGCTGGCGTTCCGTCGCGGGGTGCTGCGGATCGCGGTCAACCTGGGCAAGGAACCGGTGGAGATCCCGCTCGGCACGAACGGCCGCGACCACGTCCTCGCCGCCTGGGAGCCGGTCGACGCCCCGGGCTCGGACGGCCTGCTGCGGCTGCCGGCGGAGTGCGCGGTGGTCCTGACGGACGGGTGAGCCGGGGCGGATGGTGAGCCCGGGCGGATGGTGACCCGGGCCGGGCGGTGAGCCGGGCAGGTCGCGAGCCGGGGCGGATGGCGAGCCGGGGACGATGGAGCGCCGGGGCGGATGGCGAGCCGGGGCCGATGGTGCGCCGGGCGAGGCGGAGTCCTGAGCCGATTGGATCATGATCCGGCCTGTCTGCGGCACGAGCCCGCCGTCCCGTGGTGGGCTGTTGCCGGTGGGGGGCGTCCGGTACGTCGACCTCCTCTCGGGGACTCGCACATGACCACGCTCGTCACCATCGCCGCCATGGCCGTCGCGCTCGCCGTCGGTCTGATCGCCAATCGGGTGCGGAGCAGGCGCACCGCGGACGAGCAGGAGGACGCCGAAGCGTCCGTCGGCGATCTCATCAGCCCGCTGGAGACCCTCGCCGTGCTGCTCGTCGCGTTCGTCATCGTCGTCGCGGCCGAGTCGTTCGGCGCTGCCGGCGCCGCCGTCGCGACGGAGGCGCGACGGGTCGACCAGCTCTACGAAGTGGCCGACTACGCGCCCGAACCGCAGCGCCAGCGGCTGCAGGCCGCCTCGGTCTGTTACGCGCGGGCGATCCAGACCCACGAGTGGCCGGCGATGGAGAACGGCGGCGAGGCCTCGCCCCGCGCCTCCCAGTGGTCCACCGAATTCCGCAGGTCGTTCAAGGAGCTCGCCCACCGGGACGACGCCACCTTCGACGTACTGGTCCAGGCCGACGACGAGCGCTCCACGGCCCGGCACACCCGGCTCGGGGAGGCGACACCCGCGATCCCCACCGTCGTCTACTGGTTCATGGTCGTGTCGCTCGCCGCGACGGTCGGCGCCTTCGCCTTCGGCCTGCCCCGCAGACGGGGCCCCGCGCACCTTCTCCTGTTGTCGACCCTCGCGGTCCTGTTCACCGGCTCCCTGCTGCTGATCGAGGACATCGACCGGCCCTTCGACGGCCAGATCCGGATCACGGGCGACGCGATGCGGGGGACGGCACAGGACATCTCCGAGGACTTCGCCGAGGACCACCCGGGGGCGGCGCTCCCCTGCGACGAGAGCGGTACGCGCACGACCTGATCACTCCACGATCGCCATCTCGTGCGGCGTGTTGTTGAAGCGGCGGCCGCCGCCGGCACCGGCCCGGCCGTCCTCCGTCGCCGTGACGATGTCCTCGATGCGGACGCCGAAGCGGCCCGGGAGATAGACGCCGGGCTCGATCGAGAAGCACATGCCCGGCACGATCGGCCGCTCCTCGCCCTCGATCATGTACGGGGGTTCATGGGTGGTGACACCGATGCCGTGGCCGGTGCGGTGGATGAAGTACTCGCCGTAGCCCGCGTCCGTGATCACCTTGCGGGCCGCCCGGTCGACGTCCTGGCAGGCCACGCCGGGCCGGACGGACTCGAAGCCGGCCTGCTGGGCCTCCCGCACCAGGTCGTGGACGCGCTGCTCCTCGGCCGTCGGCTCGCCGACATGGACGGTACGGGTGGTGTCGGAGCCGTAACCGTGCTTGAGGCCGCCGAAGTCGAGGACGACCATGTCGCCGCGCTGGATGAGCCGGTCCCCCGCCTCGTGGTGCGGGTTCGCGCCGTTGGGGCCGGAGCCGACGACGGTGAAGTCGACCTGGGAGTGGCCGAACCGCATGAGCAGCGCGGCGAGGTCGGCCGCGACCTCGGTCTCCCGCCGGCCCGCGAACCGGACCTTCAGGATCTCGCCGTACGCCTGGTCGGCGGCGGCGCCCGCGGCCGCGATCCGCTCCAGTTCGTGCGCGTCCTTGACCGCCCGCAGCATCGGCAGGGCCTCGGTCAGGGAGACGTACGAGGTGCCGGGCAGCTCCTTCTGCAGCCCGAGGAGGTGCATCGCCCAGGCGTTGTCGCTGACGCCGAAGCGTCCTTCGACGTCGAGGAGGGGTGCGGTGACCGTGTACGGGTCCTTGCCGTCGGTCCAGTCCCGCAGCGTGAGCGCGGCGGCGCCCGGGGCCTTCTCCGCGTCCGGGGCCTCCAGGGTGGGTACGACGAGGACCGGGTCCCGGCCGGGCGCGACGACGAGGACGGTGAGCCGCTCGGTGATCGCGGTCGGCCGATAGCCGGTCAGATAGACCAGGTCCGGGCCGGGCGCGACCAGGACTCCGGCGAGTCCGGCGTCGGCCGCCGACGCGGCGGCGCGCTCCATCCGGGCGCGGTAGTCCTCGGCGGTGAAAGGGGCGGGCGTACGGGACTCGGGCGTACTCGACATGGAGTCATCCTGCCCGCCGGGCCCCCGGGACGCGACCGCTCAGCGCCGGTCCGGTCCGGGCCCCTGGGCGATGAGGCGTTCGAGCAGCTCGTGGAACTCCTCGCCGACGACGATCCGCAGCTCCCCGCCGTCCTCGTCATGGTCGCTGAGCTGGGTGAGCGTGCCGCCGCGCCACCAGAAGACGTACGGGCTGATGGCACCGGGGGTGTCCTCGTAGCCGGAGGCGGCGAACGAGGCCATGGCACCGAGGGCGGGCACGATCGTGGTGTCGCGGATCGGGTGGAAGGCGAGTTGGTGGCGGAACGGCATCGCCACCAGGGCCCCGTGCTCGCCGAGCGGCTGCCCGGTGACGCGCCGTACGACCGTGTCCAGGTCCAGGACGCGGCTCGCGGTGTAGAAGGAGTCGCCGAGGATCACCTCGAAGCACATGCCGTCGGCGTCGCGTACCGTCTCGTGGCCCTCGACGGGCAGCCCGCGCAGGTTGGCGAGCGCCCGGTCGCGCAACCGGTCGACGTCGCCCAGCGGTTCGATGGCCTCGTCGGTGAGCATCATGACGCTCTCCGGCAGGTCGAGGGCGAGGATCTCGTACAGTCCGGGCGCGACGCTCCGTGCGTAGCCGAAGGTCCCCGGGTCGATGCCGTCGCCGCTGACCACACGGGGATAGAGCTGGGCGCGGATCTGCTCGGGCGGGAGGGTGTCGAGCGCGGAGGGGCCGTCCATGGTGCGCAGCACGAGGCCGACATGGCGGCGGATGAGCGCGGGCCAGGCGCGCGGTCCACGCCGGTCGTTGTGGCAGACGGCGGCGAGGTTGCCGAGGCCGAACTTGCGGCCGTCGGCGTCGCGCACCAGGTCGGCGTAGAGGGTGACTTCGAGGCCGAGTTCGGCGAAGGCCTCGCGGACCCGACTGCGGAAGAGAGCGGCCTCGCGCTGGGAGAAGTACGAGAACTCGGGGTCCCTGGGTGCGTCGTCACCGTCGCGCTTGGGTCCTCGCCGGAACAACCCCACGTCCGCCCGCCTTCCGTCGCCTGGGGAACAGCCTAGGGGGTGTCGAGTGGATCAGGTGGGGAGTCGCCAAGTCGACTCCGCGACCAGGAGGGCTGCCAACTCGGCGGCCGGGGGGCCGGGTTCGACGCCGGTGTGGAGGAGTTCGGTGCGGTGCACGAGGCGGGGCGCGCTCAGTGGTACGGCGACGGCGCCGGCGATCGCTCCGGCGAGGGAGACGGGCAGCAGCGTCAGGCCGTGGCCCGCGGCGGCCAGCGCGACGAGGGTGCGGGTGTCGGCGCCTTCGTAGTGCAGGGCGGTGCGGAAGCCGTGGCCGGCGGGGCCGCCGTGCGCGGCGCGCAGCCCGTCGAGCGGGATACCGGCGTCGGGGGCGTCCAGCCAGCGTGCGTCGACGAGGTCCGAGAGACGCAGTCCGGGGCGGCCGGCGAGCGGATGACCGGTGGGCAGGACCACGGCGAGCGGTTCCTCGGAGACACGCACGGCGGTGAGCGGGGCGACGTCGGGGAGCCGCAACGGGTCGCTGGGCGAGGCGAGTCCGTCGACCAGACCGAGATCGGCGGCTCCGGTGGCGACGGCGGCCGGCACCTCGTCGCGGGGCAGGGTGCGCAGGGTGAC
Organism: Streptomyces sp. NPDC056222; assembly: GCF_042264065.1. Taxonomy (NCBI): domain Bacteria; kingdom Bacillati; phylum Actinomycetota; class Actinomycetes; order Kitasatosporales; family Streptomycetaceae; genus Streptomyces; species Streptomyces sp. NPDC056222. The sequence continues at coordinate 11,820 of NZ_JBHJTL010000109.1, forward strand.
ACCGGAGGCGGGGAGTGCGTCGAGCGTCCGGGGGTGCAGGGCGAGGGGGGCGACGGCGAGGGTCAGCGTCTCGCGTGGCGCGGCGGCGAAGCGGGCGAGGTCGGCGCGGGCGGCGTCGAGCCGGAGGAGGAGGGACCCGGCGTGTTCGAGCAGGCGCTCGCCCGCGGGGGTGGGGACGACGGGGCGGCGGCCGAGCAGCGGCATGCCGAGGTCGTTCTCCAGGGCGGCGATGTGCTGCGAGACGGCGGACTGGGTGTAGCCGAGGTCGCGGGCGGCCTCGGAGAAGGAGGCGAGCCGGACGACGGTGACGTACGTACGCAGGAGGTGCGGATCCATGGTCATAAGTTTTCACGATGGAGAGTGCAGGAATCATCGTTGGACGTGAACATGGGCGGGCGAGCAGCATGGCCGGCATGACGAAGACATCCCGTATCGCCCTGGTCGGCGACCGTTCCCCGCATGTGAAGTCCCATGTCCGCATCCCTCTGTTGCTGGAGGCGCTGGCCGAGCGCGACGGCCTCGTGCTCGACGCGTACTGGATCCCGACCGGGGATGCGGAGGCGCCCGGCGCGGTGAAGGGTTTCGACGCGGTGTGGGTGCTGCCGGGGAGTCCGTACGTGAGCGAGGCGGGCGCGCTGGCGGCGATCCGCACGGCGCGGGAGGACGGGATTCCGTTCCTCGGCACGTGCGGCGGCTTCCAGCACGCGCTGCTCGAGTTCGCCCGTGACGTCTGCGGACTGAGCGGCGCCGCGCACGCCGAGAACGACCCGGCGGCGGTAGGCGACGACCTGCTGATCGCGCCGCTCGCCTGCTCCCTGGTCGGCCATGAGGGGGCGGTGCGGGTGACGCCGGGCTCGCTCGCGGAGTCGGTGCTCGGCGCCGAGCGGACGACGGAGCGGTACCACTGCAACTACGGCCCGGACGGGCGCCGTCTGGACACCTTGCGGGCCCACGGCCTGCGCTTCACGGGCGAGGACGACGAGGGCCAGGTCCGGATCGCGGAGCTGCCGGGCCACCCGTTCTTCCTGGCGACGCTGTTCCAGCCGGAACTGGCGGGCGACGGCTCGCGCCCGCACCCGATCGTCCGGGCGCTGGCGCGGGCGGCGACGGAGCGGGCACGGCAGGGCGGCGCCGTCCTGTGAGCGGGCCCCGGACCTCAGGGGCCGGACCTCAGGGGCTCGGACGGCGCCCTCACACGTGCGGACCGCGCCCGCCTAGACGGCGTCGCGGCCGAGTTCGTGGCGGTCGACGGCTTCGCGTACGGCGTCGACGAAGCCGTTCCAGAAATGGGCCTCGTCGGCGGACCCCTTACCCGCGGTCGCCCTGCGGTCGACGGCACTGCCGAAGGTGCCGAACATCGCCTTGCGCAGCTCGGTGGAGATCTCCAGCTGGGCGCCGGCCCCGCTGCTCGTGCGGTTGACGATGTTCGCCGGGTCGTCGCCGTTCAGCGGGGAGTTGACGCCCGCGACGACCACCTGCACGTCAAGCCGGGGATCGCTGTTCCCGGTGGTGATCCCGTGTGCGGCGAAGGCGGATGCCAGGTTGCGCATCAGCCGCTGGTCGCGGCCGCCGATGAGGATCTGCTTGGCCGGGCCCGTCTCGGGGGCGAAGCCGTGCAGGGAGACGGCGAACAGGTTGCCGCCGCAGACGGCCAGGGCGGCCGGGTCGTCGCAGTGGGTCGAGGTGACGTGCAGGTCGCTGGAGGAGGCCAGCCCCTCGAACATCCAGTAGTCGCGCTGCGGCACTCCGGGCACGGCCGCGGGGGCGGTTCCGGCGCCGGTGAGCGTGTAGCCGGCGATGGCGAGGCACAGCTCGCTGGTGCCCGCCTCGATGCCGCCGCCGTGCGGCGCGATGACCGCCGTGCTGCGGACGGGCTCGCTCGTTCCGCTCGCGTTGTCGAGCAGTTCCGCCGGGGTGCCGCGACGGAAGCGGCGCATCCAGTGGACGCCCTCCTGGTAGGTGCCGCTGCTGTACAGCGCCGTGTTCGAGGGGAACTCGGTGGCGGAGGTGGCCGCGGCGGCCGTACTGCCGTTCCCCGCGAGGTCGTTGAGCAGGGGGAGACCGGCGGCCGCGGCCGCCATGGAGGTCAGGATGGTGCGGCGACTGGTGGTGTTCATGCGGCGATCATGTCCGATGGGCGGGGGACGGCTCCCGAGGGGGTCAGTTCATGCGTACGACGAGGTGGGCGCGGTGCCGGCCGCGGGCGACGAGCCGGGCGTTGGACTCGTCGGAGTCCTGGACCCAGCGCTCGGCGTGGGCGCGGTCCTTGCCGAAGCGGACATGGCGTTCGACGAGCCGGGGCACGCGGCGGCGGTCGTCGAGCTCCAGGTACCAGGCCTCGTCGAGGAGCGGCAGGACGGTGGCCCAGGGGCCCTCGTCGTGGAGCAGGTAGTTGCCCTCGGTGACCACGAGCGGGACGTCGGGGGCGACCGGTATCGCGCCGGCGACGGGCTCCTCCAGGGCCCGGTCGAAGGCGGGGGCGTAGACGGTGGTGCCGGGCTCGGGGGCCCGCAGGCGGGCGAGGAGCGCGGTGTACCCGGCGGCGTCGAAGGTGTCGGGCGCGCCCTTGCGCTGCTCGCGCCCGAGCCGCTCCAGCTCCCGTCGGGCGAGATGGAAGCCGTCCATCGGCACGAGGGCGGCGAGCCCGTCGAGCCGGGCGACGAGCCGGGCCGCGAGCGTGGACTTCCCGGCTCCCGGGGCCCCGGCCAGCCCCAGGATCCGCCGCCGGCCGGGAACGGCGAGCAGCCGGGCGCGGGCGGTGAGCTCGGTGAGCGACTGGGCGTCCATGGGGTGCATTCTCGCACCGTGTGGCGCCTCCGAAGTCATACGTATAACCTTGGCGTATGTCCTCCATCGCTCTCGTCACCCTCGTCGTCCGTGACTACGACGAGGCCATCGCCTTCTACACCGACGCCCTCGGCTTCGACCTCGTCGAGGACACGGATCGCGGCGACGGCTCCCGCTGGGTCGTCGTCCGCCCCGCGGGCGGCCCCGCCGGTACGGGCCTGCTGCTCGCCCGCGCGAAGGGCCCCGCCCAGGAGTCCGCCGTCGGCGCCCAGACGGGCGGCCGCGTCGGCTTCTTCCTCCACACGGACGACTTCGCCCGCGACCACGCCCGGATGACCGCGGCCGGCGTCCGCTTCCTGGAGGCCCCCCGCCACGAGCCGTACGGCTCGGTCGCGGTCTTCGAGGACCTCTACGGCAACCGCTGGGACCTGCTGCAACCGGCGTCCTGAACCGGGCACGGGCGGCCGCACCGTCCGCGCGGACCGGTTCCACCGCCTGCTCCGGACGGCGCCGTGGCTTACGGTCGGGGCTTCGACAGCACGTCGGACCGGGCGAAGGAGGCGCCTGACACTCCTGGCGCCCGCGCTCTGACGACGTTCGAATGCGCCGCCCCGGAGAACCTCCGGGGCGGCGCACTCATCGCCCGCGGCGATCAGCGCCTGGACCACCACGACCGGTCGGCCTGGGCCGATCGGATGTCGGTCACGTTCGCGAGGCCGCCCCGGTCCAACGGCCGGCTGTGGGGCTCCACCCGCTTCAGGTGGGCCCGCCAGGGGCCGTCCGCCATCTCCAGCTGCACGAGGACCGGGCCCTCGGGCAGCGGTACGGTCTCGCGCCGCTTGCCGATCTCGTTGACCACGTTCTCGTCCGAGGGCAGGCACGTGTGGTCGTCGTGCCCCGCCAGCTCGAAGAGGTTGACGATGAGGTTGTCGTCGCCGCGGTAGTGGATGGCGAGGTCGGCCGTGCCCGCGGTGTGCAGCAGGACGTCGGGGCCCCGGCGCTCCACCTGCTCCTCCGTCAGACGCGTCGCCGCCGCCAGTGGCAGCACCTGGAGCTGCCAGGGGCCCTCCGCCTTCAACCGCAGCCGCAGCCGACCGTTTTCGGGCACCTGGGTGAGTACGCGGCCCTGGAAGTCCTCTTCGGTGCTGTTGACGAGGGTGTCCCCCTCCTTGTTGAACCCGGTGAGCGGCCACAGCCCGGTGTAGCCGTCGCCCCGGACGGCCAGATCGACCACGACCGGCCCCGGCGGGAGCCCCTCCACGGTGATCACGTCGTTGTCCCGACCGGTCTGCGTGTACGGCTCGAAGTCCGCGCCGAAGGTCCAGGCCCTCGTTTCCGCTGCCGGAGGAGCCGGTACGGGATGCGGCGGAAGCGGCTCGGACACCGGCGCCTGGGCGGCCGGGACCTGGAACGGAACCGAGGCCGGGTACGGAGCCGGGGCGGGCGCAGGCGGCGCAGGGGGCTGGAACGGCACCGCAGCGGGCGCCGCCGGAGCCGGAGGCTGGAACGGCACCGGCGCGGGCGCTGCCGCGGCGGGAGGCTGGTACGGCACCGGCGCCGGTGCGGGCGCCGCCGGGATCGGGACCTGGAACGGCAGCGGGGCAGGCGCCGGTGGGACCGGAGCACTCTGCGCCACGTCCACCCCGTGGTCCGTCACCAAACCTGCGAGGCCGTTCAGGTAACCCTGGCCCACCGCGCGGAACTTCCAGCCCCCGGCCCGCCGGTAGAGCTCCGCGAGGACCATCGCGGTCTCACCACCCGCGTCGGTCACGTCGTACCGCGCGACCGACGTGCCGTCCTGCGCGAAGGCCTCCACGGACAGCCCGTGCACGTCCCGCATCGCACCGCTCTCCATCGACCCGACCACGAGGACGCGGACGACCTCCTCCTCGACCGCGGTGAGACCCGTCTCCAGCCACGACGTGCCGTTCTCCTCCCCGAGCAGCCGTACAGCGCCCGACGGATGGACCGGAGCGCCGTGGAACACGATGTCCCCGTCCCCCCGGACCCGACCCGTCTCCGTCAGGAGCAGCGCCGCGACATCCACCCCGTTCCGTACCGCGATCCGCAGCGGCACCGTCGGAACGAAGGCATTGCCTCCCTTGATCATTTCCCCTCCCCGAAATCGATCACTCATGGATCTTCCGATCACGCAGGCCCGTGGGACAAGGCCGTCGTACCGCCTTGTTAGGGTGACGCGAGCGACGAGAGGCGGGGGCCATGACGATCGACGCCCACTTGAAGGTGGCCGAGGACGATCTCACTCGGCTGGCCGACGACTTGGACGAGATGCAGCGTCATCTCGACGGTCAGGTACGGCGGATGGACGGCATCGTCGACCGTATCGAAGCCGGCTGGAAGGGCGATACGGGGAAGGCGTACCGCGCCCTGCACCGGGGTGCGGCCGAGGATGCCGTGCGCATCCGGGAGATCCTCGTCGTCCTCGAGGAAGCCGTGCGGATGAGCCGCGACGGATTCACCGAGCAGGAGCTCGAAACCCTGCGGCGTCTCCAGCGCATGGAGAGTTCGGTGGACGTGGCGCTCGAGGCCGAGCAGCTCCAGTCGCCCACCCCGGCCCCGGCGCCGCGCAGCAGTATTCTCGACATCTGAGCGGGGGCTCCCATGTCCGATGACCACATAGGCGTCGACTTCGGCACACTCCGAGATCTGGCCTCGGAGCTGGAGGACATTCTCAAGCAACTCAACATCAAGCTCGAAGCCCTGTACGCACGGACCGAGAAGGTCGTGCTGAGCTGGGACGGCGAGGCCCGCGAGGCGTTCATCGACGAACTCGACCGCTGGGACCGCCAGATGCAGGACCTCCAGGCCGCCCAGCGCTGGCTGCACGAGGTGGTGACGACCGGTCAGGCGAACTACGGTGCCGCCCACCGGGCCGTCCTCCACGGCTGGGGGGCCGCCTGATGGGCACACCTCCCGCACCCGCCCAGAACGGCGGGTTCGACGTCACGCTCCGGCAGTTGAACGAGGTGGCGGGCACCGTGGTCATCCAGCAGGGTCTGCTGGACAAGGCCGCGAAGGACTTCATCTACGAGCTCGTGGAGTACATGGACTGCGGCGGTTACGGAGCCTCCGCCGAGGCCGTCTCCACCGCCTACGTCAAGGTGGGCAACAAGTTCCTCGACACCTGGGCACGGGCCGTCGCCGGCGTCGGGGGTGTCGCGACCGGTTTCGTCACCACCGCCAACAACTACTCCCGGGCCGAGGCCGCCAGCCACCCCTCGGGCTCCGGCCAGCCTGTGCAGTTCCCGCTGCCGAAGGTCATCGACAAGCCCCCGACGTATCAGCGGATCGTCGACCTGAAGTGGGGTGACATGGATGACTACAGCAGCGGTTTCATCTCCTGGGTCCTGGAGGGGGTACCGGACTTCGCTCTGGACATCCTGCGCACCCTGCTGAACAAGGTGTACCGGTTCGGCGAGGTCGCCGACATCCTCCCGCTCCCGGACCACCTCGAGATCGACAAGATCGCGCTCGCCTGGCTGGAGCCCGGCTTCACCCTCCACCGGGTGGAGCCGGCGCTGTCGGGATCCATCGGCTCCATCTCCGACCCGAACAACGGCGAGTGGCAGGCGGCCATGCGCCAGTTCACCAGTTCGCTGTGGGGCACCACGGCGTGGGGAACCTCGACGGCCGGATACGAGTGGAAGCACGACACGGCCGGAGGACAGGGCACCGGCAGCCATCCGGTGCTGAGCGTCCTGTTCGACACGACCCAGGAAGTCAGCCAGGCCATGCGGGCCTTCGCCGAGGCCGCCTCGACGATGCGCTCCGAAGTGTGGCGGATCTACAAGAAGGCCGTGTGGGACGCGCTGCCCCACATCAAGGACGGCCTCGGCATGGACGATCTCAAGAAGATCGGCAAGGGCCTGCTGTCCATGGGCAGGAGCCTGGGCATCGGCATCTCGCTGGAGATCGACACCGCCGCGCTGAACCGTGCGGTGTCGAAGTACGAGGGCGAACTGCTCGGCGTGGAGGCGCGGCTCAACAAGCTGCTGCCCGCCCTCGAGGAGGCGTACCGCGCCGTCCCCACGTACCAGTCCGAGCAGGCCCGGGCCCAGGCGTTCGGCGCGCGCTCGCTCAACGACTTCAAGCCGGTGCACCGCTACGCCGTGCCGGGGCAGGACCCCGACGACATCTATTACCCGATGGACCTGGCGAGTCAGGAGGGTCTGTACGACAGCCATCCCATCGACAAGCACGTGGGCCTGACCGACGACCAGCTGAGAATGCGGCTGCGTGACCAGTCGGGGGCGCCGGCGGCCTCGTCCTTCACCGACCTCGCCTCGGCCCAGCGCTATACGCAGGCGGTCATCAGCAACGACGCCAACGAGAACCGCATCGCGGACTGGATCGACAGCACCCAGAAGAAAATCCAGAACAACCCGAACTACGACCCGAACAAATCAGAGATTCAGCCGCCGCTCTATCTTGAATTCCCCGGGGAGACCGTCGGACGCAGCGTCTCGCGCGACGACTACACTAACGACGGCATGAACGCCAAGGCCGAGGACAAGAGCTGGGCCCAGGTGCGGTTGATCTACAAGAAGGATCTCGATCCGCCGTTCATCGTGCTCACCGCCATGCCGCACAAGGGACCGTGAGAGAGGTACGAGACATGCAGTCACCCCCTGTGTCACTGTTCTCGGACGGTCCGGCGCTCCGCCTTCTCGACCTCGCCGTCGCCGCGCAGGAGTCGGGCGGGAAGCTCTCCCTGGACGACGAGGTCAGACGGTACGTCCGCGTGGTCACGCAGGACTGGATCGCGAACTGGAACTGCCCTGTGTACACGGCGTGCGGCGTGCTGGAGCTCGCCGCCGACTCGGTCGACCGAGCGGGTACGCTCGAACCCTTTCCGCCCGCATTCCGGGAGAAGGCCGCGCGGGCGGCCGGGGACATGGATCCCGCCGAGTATCTGCGCACACTGGCCGAACTGGTCCGCATTCTGCACCGCGAAGGCGTTCCGGAATACGAAGAACTCCCGATGGCCGGCTGGGAATTCCTGCAGACCTTTCCCCATCTGTTCGGATTCGACGCCATTCTCATGGACGAGGGCGGCCCGTTCGCGGACAGCGTCCTGTCTTTCCTGACCGGTGAGCATCCTTACTGCCATCAGCGGGCCGCCGCCTTCACGACGGAGGCCCAGCGGGCCCTCGCCCTCTTTCCCGGCGAGGACGCGCTCCGGGCACGCCTGTCCTGGGCCACCCGCGACCGGCTCCGCGAGCTCATCGACACCATCGACGACCACATGCAACGAGAGCACTCATGACCGCCGACACCGTCCGCCGGAACCGCGCCGCGACCTATCCCGACCGGGAGACCGCCCAATGGGCCACCCAGCAGGTGGTCACCCGTAACGAGCAGGTGATCCACCGCTGGCTGGCGCAGTCGACACGGCAGCGGCTCACGATCGAGGCGTCCTGGCCCTCGCGTCCCGAGCCGGTCGGGCGCGTGCTGCTGGACGCGATGATGCTGGCCGGACGGGACGCCGTGGAGGTGCGGGCCGCCCGGGTCACGCTGAAGCGGAGCGACGCGAGTCCGCACGGTTTCACCGTGCACACCACCTTCCCGATCTACCTCTAGAGGCTTCCTGTGTCCCTCAAGCCACTCGAGCACGACCGAAAGTACGGCGAGCTGGATCAAGTCGTCCGTGCCCACCTGGGGTGCACCGCCGACAGCGAGGAAGCCCTGGAGGCCTACCTCCGGCACTGCTGGCGGACCCGGCCCTGGGCGATCGCGGCCGCCGAGCACCAACTGCGCGAGTACGCCCAGAACCCGCCGGGGCGGCTGCGGCTGCGGCTCGGCGAGTTCTATCCCGTACCGGACGTCGGACTGCCCGACACGGAGATCCAGGACTGGCTGCTGCGCCTGGCGGACCGGCTGCGGGAGAGCGTGGAGACGGGCATGGCTCCGCCGCCGAAGACTCCGCAGACCCACTGGGAGTGGCACGCGCGCTTCCCCGAGCTGGGGCAGTTCCTCGGGGGCTGGTTCTCCCAGGACATGCCCGACGAGTTCGGCGACCACGACGCCGCGGTCGAGGACTACCGCGACGGCACCGACCCCGGCCTGGTCGCCCAGCTCGCGGGCGAGCTGCACGACCTGCTCTCCCTGCCGCTCGACGAGTCGGACTACGCGGTCGCCGTCGCCGAACTGGGCATGGAGGTCGATCCCCCGGAACCGCTGGGCCCCGGGGCCTGGCTGGCCGAGCTCGCCGAGCGGCTGCGCTGAGGATCGGGGGCGCCGCGTGACCCCGCCGCGCGCACCGCACCCCACCGCACCGCATCATCCCCCTCACCGCCCACACCGCCCCGTACCGGACCGCCCCGGTGCGGGGCGGTCCGGCTGAACTCCCCCTCTTCCCCTTCTCCGGAACGAGCGCACGCCACCATGGCCTTCACCCGACATCTGCGGTCCGCCGCGCCCCCCACCGCCGTTGCGGCCGGCTTTCTCGCCATGCTCATCGGCGTCACCAGCTCCGTGGCCGTCGTGTTCACCGCCGCCAAGGCAGCGGGGGCCACCTCCGCGCAGCTCACCTCATGGGTCTTCGCGCTGGGCATAGGTATGGGCATCACCTGTATCGCCCTCTCCCTGCGCTACCGCGCGCCGATCGTGACGGCCTGGTCGACTCCGGGTGCCGCTCTGCTCGCCACCGGGCTGCAGGGGGTGACGATGGCGCAGGCCGTCGGGGCGTTCCTGCTCTCCGGAGTGCTGATCGTCATCAGTGGGGTCACCGGGTGGTTCGAGCGGATCATGAACCGGATTCCGGTCCCGCTCGCCTCCGCGCTGCTCGCCGGGGTGCTCCTCCAGTTCGGCACCGAGCTGTTCACACAGATGGAGCGGAACGGACTGATCGCCGTCCCCATGTTCCTGGCGTACCTCGTGGGCCGGCGCTGGTTCCCCCGGTACGCGGTCGTCGTCGCGCTCGTCGCCGGGATCGCCGCGACCGCGTGGCAGGGGGCCTGGAAGCTGGACGGCTTCGAGCTCGCGTTGGCCGAACCGTCCTTCGTACGCCCCGAGTTCAGCTGGCAGGTGCTCGTCGGTGTCGGTCTGCCGCTCTTCGCGGTGACGATGGCCTCGCAGAACCTGCCGGGGGTGACCGTCCTGCGCAACGCCGGCTATTCGACGCCGATCTCGCCCCTCCTCACCTGGACGGGTGCGGTCAACACCGTCCTCGCGCCCTTCGGTTGCTTCGGCCTGAACCTGGCCGCGATCACGGCGGCGATCTGCAGCGGCGAGGCCGCCCACCCCGACCCGCGCAAGCGCTGGGTCGCGGGTGTCTGGGCGGGTGTCTTCTATCTGCTGGTCGGCCTCTTCGGCGGAACGGTCGGCTGGCTCCTCACCGCGATGCCGCCGGCGCTGGTCCTGGGCATCGCGGGCATCGGTCTCCTCGGCACCATCGGCAGCTCGCTCACCTCGGCGCTGCTGGACGACCGCCTCCGCGAGCCGGCCGTGGTGACGCTGCTCGCCACCGCGTCCGGCCTCACGCTCTTCGGTATCGGTTCGACGTTCTGGGGTCTGCTGGCGGGCGTCCTGACACTCGCGGTGGGTGACCTCGCCCGCCGCAGGTCCGGGAAGCAGGCGGACCAGGAGCCGCGCCCCGCCGCCCCCGAGGAGGTGAAGAGCCACTGAGCCTCAGAGCGACCGCGCCAGCTCCGCGGCCCGAGCGAGGTGCTCGTCCCTGAGGGTGGCCCACTCCTCCTCCCCGTGGCTTGCCGACCCACCCAGGACGACGAAGTCGCTCGTCTTCGCCCGCGCGCCGATCCGGTCGGTGAGCATGACGGTCCTCATCGCCTCGTGGCACCCCGAGGCGTCGAGCTCGGCGACGGTGTACCCGGCCGTGCACAGCACCAGTGCCTTCCGCGCGACCACGACCCCGGCCGGCTTGTACGCGAACCCGACCGTCCACACCCGGTCGAACCAGCCCTTGAGCCGCGCGGGACAGTCGGCCCACCACACCGGATAGACGAACACCCACACGTCGGCGTCGGCGAGGCGGGCGTGCTCGGCGGCGACGTCGTCGGGAACGGCCGCGTCGGCACGGCGCCCGGACTCGCGCTCGTACTCGTCGCGCGTGAGCTCCGATCGGAACCCCATCGCGTCGAGGTCCGAAACGGTGTACGTGTGCCCGCCCTCGACGAGCCCACCCATGAACGCGTGGAGCACATCACGCGTGAAGCTCCGCTCACCCGGGTGCGCGTAGACGACATGGACGTGGGTCACGATCTCTCCCCCTCCGCCTGATTCCAGGCGTCCAGGATCTCGCGCGGGACGCGTCCGCGGTCGGGTACCTCGTAACCGTTGGCGCGCGCCCACTCGCGCACGACCCGGGTGCTGACGGATCGTCCGGTCAGCTCAAGGGGACCCGGAGGCCAGGGCCCGCCGGTCCCGGGCGTGGACGGCGTGAAGGTCGCGCCGTGGTCGAGGAGGCCCCGGGGGAACAGAGGGACGGTGGTGCGGCCGCCGAGGAAGGCGGCGAGGAAGTCCGTCAGGGTTCCTGGGTGGGTGTACCAGCCGCGCCCACGGGCTTCGTTGACGGCAACGTGCCAGGCGTCCGGGTCGGTGGCGGGTTCAGTGATCCAGAAGAGGTGCTCGCCGTTGTCGGTGACTCCGATGGCGAAGAGGTTCCGCGGGTCGTACCGAACCAGGCGGGCGTCCCGGGCTCGGATGTCTTCGAGCAGACGACGGAGCGTGGCGGGCATGGGTCCGGTGAGGGCAACCCATTGCGTTGCCCCGAGAGGGTGGTAGACGTGGAGGAACCGGCAGAACGCGCCGGGACCGTAGGTGTCGGCAAGGTTCTTGTAGTCGCGGGGCAGCCGTATCCCCAGGGTGTTCTCGATCTCGTCCCAGTCCGAGGGCGGTGGTGCGGCGGCCGGTGGCGGGCTGAGCCGGGTGAGGTCGTCGAAGCCGGTCACAGGGTCCCGTCCGTATCGGTCTCGTTCTGGGGGGGCGGTCGCCGGCGGCTCCCGCCGCCATGCGAACGTGCCCCCGGTCGACCGTGGTCGACCAGGGGCACTCGGGAGCCGTGTCCGGCTACGCGTCCGACTGCGGCGTCAGCCGCAGCGAGATCGAGTTAATGCAGTAGCGCTGGTCCGTCGGCGTCGGGTAGCCCTCGCCCTCGAAGACATGGCCCAGGTGCGAGCCGCAGCGCGCGCAGCGCACCTCGGTGCGGAGCATGCCGTGCGAGCGGTCCTCGATCAGTTCGACGGCCGCACTGTCCTTCGGGTCGTAGAAGGACGGCCAGCCGCAGTGCGACTCGAACTTCTCGGTCGAGGTGAAGAGCTCGGCGTTGCAGGCCCGACAGGAGTAGACGCCCTTGGTCGTGGTGTCGGTGTACTCACCCCGGAACGCGGGCTCGGTGCCCGCCTGGCGCAGTACCTGGTACTCCGCCGGGGTCAGCTCCGCACGCCACTGCTCGTCCGGCTTCTCGACGTCGTACGACATGAGCTCTCTCCCTCTACTTCGACAGGTGGGCGAGGATCCGCGGTCCGAGGTCCGTGACGTCGCCCGCGCCCATCGTGAGAACGAGATCACCGGGCTTGGCCATTCCCGCGATCACCTCCGGGACGGTCTCCTTGTCGTGCACGGCCGTCACGTCGGCGCCGGCGGCGCGGGCAGCCGTGATGATCAGCTCGCTGGTGATGCCGGGGATCGGGTCCTCGCGGGCCGGGTAGATGTCGAGGACCACGGAGGCGTCGGCGAGGGCCAGGGCGTCGCCCATCTCCTTGCCGAGCTCCTGGGTGCGGGAGAAGAGGTGGGGCTGGAAGACGACCAGGAGCCGCGAGGCTCCGGCCGCGCCGCGCATCGCCTCCAGGTCGGCGGTCATCTCCGTGGGGTGGTGCGCGTACGAGTCGATGACCTGGACGCCCGCCGCCTCGCCCTTCAGCTGGAGGCGCCGGCCGACACCGGTGTACGCGGTGAGGGCCTGGGCCAGCTCGGCGGGGTCGATGCCGACGCGGGCGCCGGCGGCGAGGGCCGCGGCGGCGTTGTGGGCGTAGTGGCGGCCGGGGACGGAGACGGTGAAGGTGTGCTCGACGCCGTCGAGGACGACCACGACCTCGCTGGTCATGCCGTTCGGCACGATCGAGCGGATCCACACGTCGGAGGGCTCGGCCTCTCCGACGGTGACGATGGCCAGTCCCTCACGGTGCGCGACCCGGGCGGCCAGCTCGCGGGCGCCGGAGTGCTCGCCGACGACCAGGGTGCCGCCGGGGCGGATCTTGGCGGCGAACGCCTCGAAGGACTCGTAGATCTCGTCCATCGACGCGTAGTTCGCGTGGTGGTCCAGCTCCACGTTGAGGACGATCGCGACCTCGGGGTCGTACTTCTGGAAGCTGCGGTCGCTTTCGTCGGCCTCCGCGACGAAGACCTCCCCCGCGCCGTGGCGGGCGTTGGTGCCGGGGCCCGCGAGGTCGCCGCCGATGGCGTACGAGGGGTCCAGGCCGAGCTCGGTGAGGGCGACGGCCAGCATGGAGGTGGTCGTGGTCTTGCCGTGCGTCCCTGCCACGGCGATCGCGCGCAGGCCGTCCATGAGGGAGGCGAGGGCGTCGGAGCGGTGGACGACCGGGATGTCGAGCTCGGCGGCGCGGGCCAGCTCGGGGTTGTCTGCGCGGATGGCGCTGGAGACGACGACGGCGGTGGCATCGTCGGCGAGGTGGGCGGCGGCGTGCCCGATGTGGACGGTGACGCCGAGGGCGCGCAGCGCTTCGGCGGTCGCGGACTCCTTCGCGTCGCTGCCGGCCACCTTCGCCCCGCGCTGGGCGAGGATCTTCGCGATGCCCGACATTCCGGCACCGCCGATGCCGATGAAGTGCGGCCGTTCCATGGCGGCAGGGATGGCGGGTGCCATGCGGATCTCTCCCCGGGGTGCGACGTACAGGAGGGCCCCAGCCTAGTGGCTCGCCCGGACGGCCCCGGGC
>NZ_JBHJTL010000110.1:0-25454 GCF_042264065.1 Streptomyces sp. NPDC056222
GCCACGCACTCCGGCTGATCTGGAACAGACCGAAATGGCCCTGTTTGTAGGTGTTGTAGATGAACGGGTGGCGGCCCGACTCCGCGATGACCACCGAGACAGCCTCGGCGATCTTGTCCTCGGGCCACCCTCCCTCGGCCACCGCCACGGCAATGCCGACGTCTTCCAGCTCAGCCTTGTTGTCCTGGAAGTACTTGACCTTGCCGGGGTAGGCATCCCCGCCCGGGGGGATGCCGTACTTGTCCGCCACCGCGTCCGCCTCAGACCGCTACGCCGTAGACCGGCGTCGTCGGGAGCTGCTGCACGCTGGCGACCTGGTCGCCCACCACACCCTCCGGGCCCTTGGCCGGCGCCGGGATCAGGGAGGCGGCCTTGCCCGAGAGGGAGTCCACCTTGTCCGCATGGCGCGTGGTCCAGGACGCGGCCACCACCACCGACCCCCCGAGGGTGAACACGGCCGGGCTCTTGGTGAGCAGCGCGACCAGGGAGACGAGACCGGCCGCGGTCCACGCGGCCACCCGCTCCGAGGACTGCACGTCCTTGTTGTTCGGCTCCAGCGACCGGATGTCGGCCACCGGCGGCAGCGCCATCTGGTACGCGCCGTAGGCCATCACTCCCGTGGCGAGAGCGATCGAAATCTCTGCATCAGGCTTCATCGACATGTCGCCCTCCTCCTACTTCTTGGTCTTGACGGTGAGTGCCCCGGACATGGGGCCGGGGTTCTGGCCGGACGTGTCGGCCGCGACCTGCACCCGGTACGACGTGTTCGCGCGACGCCCGGTGAAGTCCCGGTACGGGCTGTCGCTCGCGCCCTCGGGCTTGCCGTTGACGTACCAGCGGTAGAACTGCGCGCCGCGCACCGCGGTGCAGCTCACGCGGAAGCTGCTGCGGGTGACCGCGGACGACTTCAGGCCGCCCGGCTTGGCGAGCGCGGTCGCCTTGGTCTTGACGGTGAAGTTCGAACTGTTGCTGCCGATCTTGCCGACCGAGTTCACCGCGCGGACGTAGTAGGTGTAGGACCGGTTGGGGACCAGGTTGCGGCCCTGCCAGAACGTGTCCTGCGACGTGCCGACCGGCTCCGTGTTCCCGGTCTGGTAGATCCGGTAGTAGTCGGCCCCGGTGACCTTGTCCCACTGCACACCGATCTGCGTGTCCGAGTGCGTACCCCACGCCCGCACGTTGGTCGGGCCCGGCAGGGTGCCCGAGCCCACCGCGGCCTCCTCCTGGACGGAGTACGGCCCGCCGATCGGGGGCTGTCCCACCTGCGCCAGAGCGGCCCGCGCGATCCCCGCCTCGGTCTTGTCCAGCGCGCGGCGGGCCAGGAACTCCCCGAGCGCGTTGCCCACGGTCTGAGGGTCGTAGCCCATGTTCGTGAGCAGCTCGGTCGCGCGCTGCGACCACTCGGCGTTGTCGTCGATCGCGTTCGGGTTGGTGCCGTCCGTCACCGTGCTGCCGTTGTTCCCGGTGACCTCGGTCGCCCCGCCCGAGGTGGACAGCCCGTACTCGGACAGGTCGTCGCTGGTGTACATGCCGTCCGCGCCCGGGTCCACGGGCGCCTCCTGCGAGGCCACGTACCAGCGGTAGGCGACGTAGGCCGCCGCGATGCCCGCCGGGATGTAGATGTACTTCTTCTTGATCTTCCCGGCGCCCGGCACGTCCACCGTGCCGCCCATGAACTCCCCCTCGGGCATCAGATGGCCCCGTCCACGGGCACCCCGTAGCCGGTCGGCGTGACCGACTCGCCCAGCTCCGACAGCCACGTGTTCGCGGCGAGCTGGCCCATGACCGGGGTGTTGTAGTACCGGCCGCCCACCAGCGGATCCCGGGCCGTGACCGGTGCGGTCTGCCGGTCATAGAACTGCGCCGGCTTGTCGATGAACATCGGCTGGTTCACGAAGTACGGGCTCTCGAACCCGTAGTGGACCCGAGCACCGCCGCGGCCTTCCGCGTACTGGTCCCCGTCCGGGTTGTTCGCCGCGTAGCTGTTGGTGCCCGCGATGAACTTGTCCACCCCGGCGCCCGACGGCTCCCCCCAGATCTGGCGGGGGAAGCCCACCAGCCGCTCCAGGAAGGACGATCCCTCCACACCGACGGGGTTCGCCTGCCGGTACGGCAGGGTGTCGTCCCCGCTGGAGTGCACACCCGCCACCCCGCCCACGTGCGGACTGCCCGCGATCGAGCCGCGCGCCGCCCGGGCCCAGGAGGTGTCGACGTCCGCGTTGTGCGGATTCCCCTGGGACCAGGCCGGCGCACTGCCCGCCGGGGTGCCGCCCGACCCCACCGGGGTCGAGGACAAGGAGGGTGCGTTCCAGCCGAGAGAGGGCTGACCCACCACGATGGCGCGCGGGATGCCGTCCTCCAGGGTGAGGCCGGCGTACTCCGCTCCCATCTCCGGAGAGACGCTGATCTCGTCGGCGCGGAAGTCGGGCACTCCCTCAGGGCCGGACGGGTTGGTGTGCGCCGGGTCCGGTTCGCCCGGCGCGATCTTGGGTTCGCCCGGCGCGTTGAGGCGCAGGAGGTTCCCGGAGTAGCGGGCCATGGGCCCCTCCCTCAGCTCAGAGTACGCTTGCCCCACGACAGCATGGCGTTACCGATGGCCATGCCGACCGCGAGTCCGGCACCGAAGATCACTGCGTTGCGAAGGTTGGTCGACATGCCGTCACCTCTTGGGCGAGGCCATGGCCGTAGCCAGGGACCCGCGGAACAGGTAGTTGACGGAGTCGATCACCTTCGAGGTCTGGCGGCCCGGGAGGATCAGCGTCGTGGCCATGGCCACGCCGATGATCCCCATGGCCACCCGCTCGACGGTGGTCATGATCAATTCCTTTCGTTGAACCATCGGAGTGCAGACTCCGAGGGGCTTGGGACCTTGGGGTCGACGCGGGCCAGGACCACCGTGATCAGGGCCAAGTACGCGACGTGCACCGCACCCCTGCCCACCACCCGCTCCGCACCCGCGAACAGGACGGCCGCGATGGCGGTGCCGATGGGCACCTTCCAGTCCATGGCCTCGTCGTTGAAGATCGTTCGGTTGGCGACCGTGATCGCGCCGATCGCGAGCACGGGCCCGGTGGAGGCCGCCATCACGCCCACCCCCGGTAGCGGCGGATCTCGTACTTCCCGGTGTTGGCCATGAGGTTGTCCAGCGTGTCTCTCTGCACGTTGCGGCGCTTGTTCTGCATGCCGATCCCGTTGGAACCGTCGGTGCAGAGCACCATGTGACGGGCGTTGACCGCGATGTCCCCCATGCGCGGGCTGCCCACCTTCACCCACTGGCCCGAGGCCAGATAGGCGCCGGTGGTCGACCCACCGGGCGGCTCGATCCCGATGTCCAGCAGGCTCTTGCCGACGAACGACGCGCAGTCGGAGTAGCCCTTCTTCCAGCGCTCGTCCTGCGAGTACTTCTCGTTGCCGTGGGAGACGCTGGCCGCGGTCACGAGCGTGGACGGCTTCTGGAGGGCCTTGGGCATCTTGGACTTCTTGTAGACGCCCTTCCAGTCCGTCGTGCCGTACCCGCCGGGCACGTAGTTCGGGTCCGCCTCACCACCCGAGCCCGTGATCACCTTGCCCTCGGTGGACACCGCCGGCGGAGCACCGGAGGTCACGTCCTTGAGGGCCTGGAGGGGCGAGACGTCCCGCAGGGCGGCATACAGCAGCACCCCACCGCCGGCCGCGATGGCCAGGTGGAGACTGGAGATCTGCCCGCCGCTCTGCGCCACGACGGATCAGCCCTTGACCTTGGCGAGCAGCTTGCCGCCGAAGAACGTGCCGATGGCCAGGTACACGAGCTTGCCGAGGTCCGGCATCAGAAGATTCATGATCCTTTTTCCTTTCGTCCAGGTCAGACGGGGTGAGGGGGCCAGGACGCGCGCGCCCTGGCCGTGGGCCTGGTGCTACCGGCCACCGGTGAGCTGACGGGGGTCGTCCCCCACCGGGCTCATGTAGTTCTTGGTGATCGTCAGGGTGTGCGCACCCGATCCGCCGATGACCCCGGAGAGCTGGACGGCCGTGGACGGGGTGATCGGCTGGTACCGGAACCCGTTCTCGGCACCCGGCTGGAGACCGAAGTCGTCCAGCCAGTGGAGGACGTACACACCGTCGGGCTTCGAGTTCTTGGCCGCGGCCGTGTTGCCGTCCGCGTCCGCGGTCAGCCCGTAGTCCTCGCTCATCTCCGACTCCCACGTGAGCGGGGAGCGGGAGTAGACAGCAGACGAGCAGCAGCGGAAGCCCACTCCAGTCCCAGTGCACGGCCCCACCCCCGGTGATCAGATAACTCGACTCGGCGAGCCACCCGGTAACCACGGCGGCCCCGAGCCCGACGGCGAGCGGCAACACCACCTGCGCACACTGCACGACCCGCAAGGTCGCCGCCTTGGCCCCGAGCAACGCGAGCGCGGCGACCTGCCCACGCCGCTCCATGGCCCGATCGGCGACGGACACGACGAAGGCGGCGACGCTGATGACGAGGCCCAGGACCATACCGGCGGCGAGGAGGCTGCGGATGACGGTGAGTTGGGCGAGGGATTCGATGACGATGCCGACGGGTTGGACTTGTGCGAGGGGGGCGATGGTGCCGATGGCGTCGAGTGTGGTGCGGATGGAATCGGGATCGGCGTCGCTGAGGAGAACCAGCGTGGAGTGAGCCGGGAGCTCATCGGCGGGAATCAGGGCGGGTGGGATCAGTACATCCGCCCCGAAGGCAGACGGATCGAACACGCTGAGGCTGACCTGATCGCTTGGGACGGTGACGCTGAGCTGCCTGCTCTTGAGGTGGAACGGGAAGCTGCGGCCGGGTTGTGCATGCGTATTCGCCAAGAGCGTCGCATCGCGCAGTCGGAGAACCTTTCCGTCGACGCAGCCACTCGACCATTCGACGAAGTCACTCAGTTGGGCACACGTGGCGACTACAGCGTGGAGCGAAGGTCGGCTGGTGCCGTCCGTAGGTGTCCAGGAGGAAACAGTGGCCGCGTATGCTCGCACGCCTTCGGCTTGGGTCATCCCCTTGGTCTGCTCCGCTGTGAGCGTCTCGCGTGCCACGTTGTACTCCTGTACCGGCGCTGTACGTCGGCTGACTTGGTCGAGCTCGACCAGCACCCCCTGGGTCAGAGAGGTGGCGAAGACGAGGAGGACGAGTCCGGTGACCACGCGCAGGGAGGCACCCGGCTCCACTTCAGCGCGGCGCATCGCAAGCGCCAGCGAGAGTGACCGTGTGGTGCGGGCGAGTCGGCGGGCGAGCCAAGCGGTGATCGGCGGCAGGCCGAAGACCAGCCCGGCTCCGGTCAACAGCACAGCGGCGGGAACGAGAAGAGTGTTGGCGGAGCCGCCAGAGGGATCCTTCCCCAGGACGCTGAGCGTGCAGTAGCCGCCGATGATGCCGATCCCGGGGAGCAGGAGCAGCGTCCCGTACATCCGGGGCGGTTTGGGTTCGGCCGTGCGGCGGACGTTCAGCGGGGTCAGCGCGGCCGCGCGGGCGCTTTGGCGGCCGACGAACCAAGCGAGTGCCGGGCAGAGGATCAGGCACATGGCGAGCGTGGTGGCCTCGGGGCGGCCGTCGGCGGGGTACCAGTGGAGTCCGGGCAGGCCAATCCTCGCCATGATCTCGTTGGCGACGAGGTAGCCGCCGATGCCGACCAGCGCCCCGAGAAAGGCGGCCGACACGGTCTCGCCGGCATTGACCCGCAGGGTGTCCTTGGCGCTCATTCCTACGAGCCGCAGCGCCGCGAGCCTGCGGGCGCGGGACTCGGCGGAGAGCCGGGCGCACACCGAGAGGAACACGGCCAGGGGCAGAAGGACGACACAGGCGAGCGTGAACCGAAGAATGTCGAGGGTGGACGAATCCACCACCGTGTACGGGGGCCACCTGCCTCCGAAGTAGTCCACCTCCCGTGCGTCAGGCAGCTGGGCGCGCGTGCTACCGATGTATGCGAAGAGCTCGTCCGGTCCAGTCAGGCCCGCCGGCCCGATCGTCCCGGCGACCCGGCCGGGCAACAGCCCTGCCAGAGCGGGGTGGGCCGCCAGCTCGTCCCGCAGCCGGGGCGAGAGAAGTACCTCGCCGGGCCCAGGAAGGCGAGCCACGCCCGGGGGGACCGGAGAAGGACCGGAAGACGGGCGGGCGACGAAGACCCGGCGGAGAGGTTGGGATCCGTAGGAGTCCAAAAGCGGGGCCATGGCGAAGGTATCGGACGAGACCGACGGGTGTTCCGTCTCCGGACTACGGGCGGCAGCCCGGTTGTCGTGCGCGGCGAGGATCGCCGGGATGGTGAGGACGGCGGCGAGGCAGGCGACCCCGAGCGCGCAGCCGAACGTCATCAGCAGAAATCGGGCTCGGCCTCTGCGTCCGCCCCGCCACAACAGTCGCATTCCGAGCAGGAAGGGGTTCACTTCAGGATCCCGTCGGTCATCGTGTACCGGCTGTCGGCGTGCTCGGCCACCGCCGCGTCGTGCGTGACGATGACCACGGCAGTGCCCTGGTCCCGTGCGAGCCTCAGGAACTCCTCCAACACGGCTGAGGCGTTGACGCTGTCGAGCGCGCCGGTCGGCTCGTCGGCGAACACGACGTCCGGGCGGTGCACGAGTGCCCGGGCTACGGCGACCCGCTGGCTCTGCCCTCCGGAGAGCTGGGAGGTCCTGCGTTGCAGAAGCTCGGTCATCCCGAGCCGCCCGAGGACCTCCCCGGCGGCCGCATGCGCGGGCGCCTTGCGCTGGCCGGCGAGCCGCAGCGGGAGCGCGGCGTTCTCCTCGACCGTCAGCTCGGGCAACAACTCCCCGTACTGGAAGACGAATCCGAACCGCTCCCGACGCAGGGTGCTCAACCCTTCGTCGCTGAGTGAGGCCAACGTGACTCCGTCGAAAGTCACGGTGCCGCGCGTAGGCGCGAGTACCCCGGCCAGGCAGTACAGCAATGAGGACTTCCCGGAGCCGCTGCTTCCCATGACTGCCGTCACCTCCCCGCGCTTCAGCGAGAAGTCCACACCGCTGACTGCCTGGTGTGTCCCGTAGAAGAGATCCACGCCCTTGGCGTGGAGAATGGCGTTCATAGTGCTGCGACTCCCGGATGCAGTGGCTGTCGACTACTAGCGCTTGTACGACTTCAAGGGCGAGCAGTTGTCAGGCCGCAGGGACCCTCGGTCGCGACAGACACGAATGTCCGCAGTGCTCGTGTACTGAGCTGCGCCGTCATAGACGACCTCGTCCAGGGGAACGGTCTTCTTCTGGACTCCGTTAAAGCGGTTCCAGCCGTAGCCCTCGACCTTGGCCTGCACGTACACGTTGTGTCCGTCCTCGGGCTTCCTGTCGATGAGGTCGCCCTTGAAGTGGAAACCGCCGTGGTTCCGCCCCTTGGGTTCCCAGGTGTAGGACCAGTCCGCGAACCGCGCGCCGGTCGTCGTCAGGGATTCCTGGGCGTGCCAGGAATCCGCCACGGCAACCCCCGCCCCACCCAAGAACAACCCCGCCGCCACCGCCACCGTCGCCAACTTCCGCACGCTTCCTCCAGATTGAGAGAGCACCCACTCGGGCGTTGCGCAAAGTGTTCCAGTGATTACGGAGAGCATCACCCGCCGTAACGTCTCTGCCGCCTCGGACCCCCCGAACCGGTGACATCACCACACGAGTCGGACCATCGGTCGGTCCCGGGAACGCCGAAGGCCCCGGCCGGTTTCCCGGGCGGGGCCTTCCGTGCGCTTGCTGGGGTGGTGGGTGGGTTAGCCGACGAGCTCCCGGTTGTCGGTGGTGTTCTCCGCGTCGACGCCCTTCGCGTCGACGAGCTCCGCGTCCTCCGCGTTGACGAGCTCCGCGTCCTCCGCGTTGACGAGCTCCGCGTCCTCCGCGTTGACGAGCTCCGCGTCCTCCGCGTTGACGAGCTCCGCGTCCTCCGCGGCCTTCGCGCCCTCCGCCTCCGCCGCCTTGTCCGCGCCCGGCTTCGTGTTGCGCATGACCACCGCCGCCAGGACCGCCGCTGCCAGGACGCCGATCGCGCTGATCGTGAAGGTGGTCGACATCGAGGTCGTGAAGGCCTCCCGGGCCGCGTTCATCAGGCCGGCGTCGCCCTGCGCCGCCGCCAGGGCGCCGCCGATCGAACCCTTCGCCTGCTCCGACGCGTCCGCCGGCATCTCCGTGGCGAAGCGGCTCGAGAGGAGCGAGCCGAGGATCGCGATGCCGAGCGCGGTGCCGGCCTGCTGGATCGTGTCGTTCAGGGCCGAGCCGACGCCCGCCTTCTCCGCCGGGATCGTGCCCATCAGGGCGCCGACCGCGGCCGGCATCGCCAGGCCGGCGCCGAGGCCGAGCAGGCCGAGGGCGACGGCCGGGACGGTGAAGCCGGAGGAGGCGTCGACCGTGGTCAGCAGGCCGAACGAGGCGGCCATGGTGAGCATTCCGGCCAGGACCAGGACGCGGTAGCCGAGCTTCGCGGCGAGCCCGGCGCCGGCGGCGTTGCCGATCAGGGCGGCGACGGCCAGCGGCATGAACGCGAGGCCCGCCTTCACCGGCGAGTAGCCGAGGACGAACTGCAGGTACTGGGTGAGGACGAGCAGCAGGCCGCCGTTGCCGACCTGGACGAGCGTGAGCGAGAGCGAACCACCGCTGAAGTTGCGGTTCTTGAAGAGGACCAGCGGGACCATCGGCGACGGGGTGACGTTCTCCCAGATCACGAAGCCGGCGAGAGCGGCGACCGCGACCACCAGGGTGATCAGCCCGCGGCCCTCGAAGGCGCCGTGCTGCGGGATCTCGATGATCCACCAGATCAGGGCGGTCATGCCGATCGCGGACAGCACCGCACCGAGCGGGTCCGGCTTCTGCCACGGGCCCTTCGACTCCGGCATGAGGGTGAGGGCCGCGATCACGGCGAGCACGACGACCGGAACGTTGATGAGGAAGATCGACTGCCAGGAGAAGTGGTCGATGAGCACACCGCCGAGGATCGGGCTGCCGACGAGGCCGAGCATGGACACCGAGCCCCAGGCCGCCATCGCCTTGCTGCGCTCGTCCTCCTCGAAGACGGTGATGAGGATCGACAGCGTCGAGGGCATGATCAGCGCTCCGCCGACACCCATCGCGATGCGTACGGCGATCACCTCACCGGGGTCGTTCGAGAAGGTCGCCGCCAGCGACGCCAGGCCGAAGAGCAGCAGGCCGATGATCATGACCTTCCGCCGCCCGAACCGGTCGCCGAGGCTTCCGGAGGTGAGCAGGAGTCCGGCGAAGACCAGGATGTAGGAGTCGAGGATCCACTGGATGTCCTGGGCGCTCGCGCCGATGTCCTCGGTCATCGAGGGCACCGCGACCGTCAGCGCCATGCTGTCGACGACCAGCACCAGCGTGCTGAGGCACAGCACGACGAGGATCCACCAGCGGCGTGGATTGCGGACGGTTTCCATGGGAGTTCCTCTCGGTGAAGCGCACGGTGTTCCTTCGGTGCGAACACTGTACGCAGACGCGTACGCCGTGCGCAACCCTTCAATCCGTACGCAGCCGCGCACGCTGTGCGCAGACTCTGACTCCTGTACGCTGGGTGCGAACGCTGTACGCATCCATATATGCGCCCGTACGACCTGTAATGCGCTGACCTATATGCGCCAGTACGTACCTGTGTGCATCTGTACGCACCGAAGGAGGATCATGGCCGCCAAGTCGAACCCGATCCCGTCCGTATGGGCCCGGCAGCAGGCCGCGCCCGATCAGCCCGCGCTCAGCCGCGCCGCGATCGTCCGCGAAGCGATCGTGATGCTGGACGCCGACGGCATCGAGGCGCTGAGCATGCGCAAGCTCGGCGCCCGCCTGAACGCCGGCGCCACGTCCCTCTACCGGCACGTCGCGACCAAGGACGAGCTGATGGAGCTCGCGGTGGACGAGGTCTTCGGCGAGATCGCCGTACCTCCCGCCGACAGTCCGGACTGGCGAGCCGCGGCGACCGATGCCGCGGGCTCGTTCCGCGCGACGGCGCTGCGTCACCCCTGGCTGGCGTCGGTCCTCGGCCAGGCCGGTCTGGCCTACCTGGGCCCCAACCTCATGGCGTACTCGGAGCGGCTGGCCACCCTCTTCACGAACGTCGGCTTTCCCGAGCCGGCCCGGGCGATCGAGACCCTCCTGACGTACGTCATCGGGATGAGTACGACGGAGGCGGCCTGGCTCACGACGGTTGCCCGCTCCGGTGAGACGGAGGTCGAGTTCATCGCCCGCTTCACCCCCGGCGCCAAGGAGGCCGCGGTCGGACACGACCACCTGACCGCGGCCTACGAGGCGACCTTGAACCTCGACCCGGTCGAGATCCGCGACGCGAAGTTCACGTACGGCCTGGAGGTCGTCCTGGACGGCCTGGCCCTGCGCCTCCCGCACTGAGCACCGGCATCCGCCGGCATCCGCCGACCCCACCGACACCCACCGACACTCAGACATCCACCGGCGCACCGCCCGTGGGTGAGTCCATGACGAAGGGCGCGACCGGTGCCGGTCGCGCCCTTCGTCGTACGTACGGCGCGTGGTGCGCGCGTCGCGGTGGCGTCAGTGGCTGAGCGCCTCGTCGAGGTCGCTCAGCCAGTGCGTGACCTTGGCGTCGTCGGTCTTGTAGGTGTCGGCGGGAAGCGTCAGGATCGCCGGTCGGCCAACGGATCCGGACGCGTCGCGGGAGTCGAAGTACACGCCCAGCCGGGACGTGGTGCGGCCGTTGGCCTCCTCGCCGGTGCGCTCGCCGATCAGGATGACGGAGGCGTACGCGGACTGGCCCGGGGCGAGCCGGATCACGCTCTGCTGCTGGGTGCTGCCGTCGATGGCGGTGGCGGACTGCTCGTCGTCGAAGCGGAGCAGCGGTGCCCGGTACAGGTCGCAGGACGCGGGGCCCTTGTTGGTGGCGGTGAGCAGCAGGTGGTTGATGGGGCGGGCGGGCCGGTTGACGACGACCCTGGTGTTGTCGCCGGTGCAGGTGACGACCTTGGCCTGACCGCCGCCCGGCTTCTTGACGCCACCGGTGGCCTGCTTGCCGTCTGGGCTCGTCCCGCCGTCGGTGCTCGCGCTCGTCCCGCCGGTCGTACCTTCGGCGGTCTGCTTGCCGCCGGAGTCGGCGGCATCCGTGCCCGACTGGCCGGACGAGGCCGACGGAGCCACCGTCGACGTGGCGGACGGGCCCTTGCCCGACCCTTCGGCGGACGGTGCCTTGCCGGTCTCCGTGCCACTGCAGGCGGTGGTGACGAGAGCGGCGGTCATGACGGTGGCGGCGAGGACCGCGCGGCGGATGGTGAAGGTACGCATGAGGTGGTTCCCCCGTTGTGGCAGTGGTGGTGACGGTCGATCAGCGGAATGGCCCGCTGGTCGGTGGAAGCGCCCGGCCCGAGTGGCGGCGCTGCAACGACCTTGCGCGCCGCCTTCGCATTCGCACCAGCAGCCGGGGACAATGTCGTAGGCGCGAATGCGCAGAGTGCGGTTGACCTGGGGAAACGCGTTC
Organism: Streptomyces sp. NPDC056222; assembly: GCF_042264065.1. Taxonomy (NCBI): domain Bacteria; kingdom Bacillati; phylum Actinomycetota; class Actinomycetes; order Kitasatosporales; family Streptomycetaceae; genus Streptomyces; species Streptomyces sp. NPDC056222. Next base: position 11,435 of record NZ_JBHJTL010000110.1, read on the forward strand.
CCCCTGGAACGCCTGCCTGGAACGCCGAACGGCAATGGCGAACGGCACGGCGAAGGCATGGCGAACGGAAGGACTGCTCGGGGTGGGGATGCGGAGTGAGGATCTGGCGGGCTTCCTGCGGGAGTTGAAGGAACGGTCGGGGCTCAGCTACGGCACCCTCGCCAAACGCCTGCACATGAGTCCGTCGACGGTCCACCGCTACTGCAACAGCGATGCCGTGCCGACGGACTTCGCGCCTGTGGAGAAGATCGCCCGGCTCTGCGGGGCGCAGCGCGAGGAGCTGCTGCGGCTGCACCGCCTGTGGATCGTGGCGGACGAAACCCGCCGCCGGGCCAGGACCGCGCCAACGGAGCCCGCGGCACCGAAGTCCCCTTCGGGCTCCGAGCGGCCGACGGATCCGACGGAGCCGGCCGAGCCGGCGGAGACCGATCCGCGGCAGGAGCAGGAGCAGGAGCCGCAGGGATCGGAGCAAGCGCCTGCGCCGACGCAGACACAGAAGCCGCATTCGGAGCCCGCCCCCGCCCCCGCCCCCGCCCCCGCCCCCACCCCCACCCCCGACCCGGAGTCGGTACGCGAAGAGGCGGCGCCGGAGCCCCAAGAGCCCTCCACCGCCCCGAAGTCCCGCCGACGCCGGCTGCTGTGGCCCGTGGCCGCCGCCGCGGCGATGGTCGTCGTCGCGGCCATCGGTACCGCGGCCGTCTGGACCAACACTTCCGGCACGTCGCGCGCGGGCGAGCAGCCCGCCGGGGGTCCCGCGGCCTCGACATCCGCGGCCCGCACCCCCGGCGGCCCGGCCGCGGGCGACGCGAAGCCCAGCCGTACGACGCCGGGCACACCGACCTCCGGCGGACCGTCGACCAGCACGGGGACGGACGCCCCCGGCGGCGGTGCCGGCGGGAGGACGGACGGGGCGGGGGACGAGACCCCCGAGGTGCCGCTGGCGGCGAGCGTCAACCCGTATGTGTGGAAGGACCCGTGCAGCCGGTTCTATGTGGTGGACCAGGCGCCGCAGGTCGTGCCGCCGCCGCCCTCCGAGCAGGGCGCGCGCGGCTGGGTCACCGCTCTGGACGGGGTGCCCGGGGGCGAGATGGTGATCGACGTGTCGCTTCAGGGGCTCGGCGACGACACGGTCGTCCTCAAGGCCCTGCACGTACGGACGGTCGACACGTCCGAGCCACTGCGGGGCAACGTGTACGCGATGGGCGTCGGCTGCGGAGGGGACGCCCGTATGCAGAGCCTGGACATCAACCTGGACGCGGCCCGGCCCCGGCCCGTCCCCGTGGCGGGGTGGAAGGGCGACAAGTACGTCCCGGCGTCGGACTTCCCGTACACGGTGTCCGCGAGCGACCCGCAGGTGCTGACGATCACCGCGCACACGCGGGGCCGGAGCGTGCGGTGGTACCTGGAACTGGAGTGGAGCAGCGGCGACCGCAGCGGCGTGCTCCGGGTGGACGACCGGGGCAAGCCGTTCGCCACGAGCGCCACGGCGAACAGGCCGACGTTCCAGTTCCCCTTGGGGGCGAGCGCCTGGGAGCCGTATCAGTTCGGATGACCGGTGGACGCGGTGCCGCACCGGTCACGGGACAGCGCGGGTGAACTCCCCGATGACCGGGGACGGTTGGGAACCCGTCGACCGACCCCCGCCGAGAACCGAACCCGCCCCACGGGCGTGATAGCGGAGAACGCTTTGGCATGCACACGAAGGCGGGGGAACGCCAGTGGGATCCACAGCACGCGCGAGAACGGCGGCTCTGGCCGCCGTAGTGGCCGGTGCGCTGGTCACGGGGGCGGTATCGGCAGGGGGCCGGCCGGCGCAAGCCGCCGGCCCCGCCGCGCATGACGAGGCGAAGGCCCCGGCGAAGGCGAAACCGCCGGCGACCGTCACGCTGATCACCGGCGACCGCGTGGTCGTCGGCTCCGACGGCCGGGTCGTTCGGCTCGAGCGCGGCAAGGGCCGCGAGGGGATCGGTTTCTCGGTGCGGCGGGCAGCCGGCCACACGTACGTCGTATCGCAGGACGCCCTGCGCCTGGTCGCCGACGGCGTGCTCGACCGGCGGCTGTTCGACGTCACGCAGCTGGTCAGGGACGGGTACGACGACGCGCGCCGCACCACACTGCCGCTGATCGTCGGCTACCGGCAGGACGGCGCCGAAGCACAGAGCGGCGCCGAAGCACAGAGCGGCGCCGAAGCAAGGGCCTTCACCAGCGCCGGCGACCCGTTCGCGGACGTGGCCGTCCGGGAGCGACGAGCGCTGCCCGCGGTCGACGGGGAGGCCTTCGAGGCGCCCAAGGTGGGTGCGCCGGAGCTGTGGGCGGCCGTCACAGGCCGTTCCTCGGCCCGTACGGCAGGCGCTGAGGCCGCCCCCGCGCGGCCCGTCGCCCATGTCTGGCTGGACGCGAAGGTCCGGGCCGGCCTGGCCGAGAGCGTGCCGCAGATCGGTGCGCCCGCCATGTGGAAGTCGGGCCACACCGGCAAGGGCGTCAAGGTGGCGGTCCTGGACTCGGGCGTGGACCAGACCCATCCGGACCTCGCGGGCGTCGAGATCGCGCAGAAGAACTTCAGCGAGTCCCCCTACGTCGAGGACCGCTTCGGGCACGGAACGCACGTGGCCTCCATCCTCGCCGGGAGCGGTGCGAAGTCCGGGGGCCGCAACAAGGGCGTCGCGCCCGACGCGAAGGTGCTGGACGGCAAGGTCCTGGGTGATGACGGCTTCGGCGACATCTCGAACATCGTGGCCGGCATGCAGTGGGCCGTCGACCAGGGCGCGCAGGTCGTCAACATGAGTCTGGGCGCCCTCGACAGCCCGGGTGTCGACCCGATGGAGGCGGCCATCGCCCGGCTCTCCGACAAGGCCCTGTTCGTGGTGGCCGCGGGCAACTCGGGCGACGGGCCCGGCACGATCTGGTCGCCCGGCAGCGCCCCCGCGGCGCTCACGGTCGGTGCCGTGGACAAGCAGGACGGGATCGCCGACTTCTCCAGCCGCGGCCCGAACCTCGACGGCACGCCCAAGCCGGACATCACCGGCCCCGGCGTGGACATCACCGCCGCCCTGACCACGCAGGGCGAGCTGCCTCCGAGTGAGGACTACGTTCCGAACTCCGGTACGTCGATGGCCTCCCCGCACGTCGCGGGCGCCGCCGCCCTGGTGCTCCAGCAGCACCCGGACTGGAGCGGAGTCCGGCTCAAGGCGCTCCTGACCGGTTCGGCCAAGCCGAACCCGCTGCTGAACGCCCATCAGCAGGGCGCGGGCCGGGTGGACCTGGAGCGCGCCGCGACGGCCGTGGTCGTCTCCGAGCCCGGCTCCCTCGGCTTCGGCACACACGCGTGGCCGCACGCCGACGACAAGCCGGCCTCCAAGACCCTCACCTACCGCAACCACGGCACCCGGGCCGTCACCCTGCGGCTGAGTGCCTCCGGGACCGACCCGTCGGGTAACCCCGCCCCGGCCGGCATGTTCACCGTCAAGGACGCCCAGCTCACCGTTCCGGCCGGCGGCACCGCGAAGACCACCGTCACCGCCGACACGCGCAAGGGCACCACCGACGGTGTCTTCGGCGGCACCGTGCTGGCGTCGGGTGACGGCCAGCAGGTGCGTACCGGCCTCGTGGTCGAGCGGGAGGTGGAGTCGTACGACGTCACGGTGCGGCACATCGACGCCGACGGGGCGAACCCGGCCACCTACGCGACCTTGATCAACCCTGTCGCCGGGGACGGCTCGCACGTGGAGCTCCCGTACAGCGCGAACGGCACGGTGGTCCAGCGGCTGCCCAAGGGGTCCTACCAGTTGGAGAGCCTGGTCTTCGCCGAGGACAACGAGGTGGGCTTCTTCGTCCAGCCGGTTCTGGAGGTGACCCGGAACGTCGCGGTCACCCTCGACGCCCGCAAGGCGAAGCCGTTCGTCGTGAAGGCCCCGGATCCGGCCGCGAAGCTCGTCACCTCCACCGTCGGCTATTACGACGAGGTGCTGGGCGTGGGCAACTCCTGGTCCACCAACGGCGTACCGCCGATGCGCACCGCCGCCCTCGGTCCGGCGTCCGCCACGATGCGGGCCCAGTTCAACGGGGTGTGGAAGACGCCCGGCGCGGTCGGCAAGAACGTCGACTACCGGCTCGCCTTCAACCGTAAGGGGAGCTTCTTCACCGGCCTGAACCGCACCGTCACCCGGGCCGATGTAGCCGAGGTGAAGCTCGGCTTCGGCGCGTCCGTCACCGGGGCCAAGGGCCAGGTGACGATCACGCCGCTGGACGAACTCGGGATGACCTTCGGCTCACCGGACCCGCTGGAGCTGCAGCTGCCGCAGGCCACCACGCACTACCTCAGCACGGCCGGTGTGCGCTGGTCCTGGTCGGCGGCGCAGCTCAACGCCGGCGACGAGGTGCGCATGCTCTACGCGAAGGACTGGGTGGCCTACAAGCCGGGCTCCAGCCACACGCTGAGGTTCAACACCGGTGTGGTCGGCCCCGACCTCGCGGCGGGGAGCCCGGAGGGGCAGGGCGCCGAGCGGACCGGAGACCACATCAGCGCCAGGATCCCGCTGTTCAACGACGGCAGCGGCAACCCGGGGTCCTCGATCGTCACCGGCGGCTTCGCCCGGCTGGAATCCGGCGGGCGGATCCTCGGCGAGGGTTCGGCCACGGACTGGCTGACCGCCGAGGTTCCCGCCGCCTCGGCCGGGTACCGCCTGACGGTCGAGGCGAGCCGCTCCGCCGAGGACACCTCCACCAGTACGAAGGTGGCGGGGGTGTGGACGTTCACCTCGGCCCGGCCGGCGTCGGACGGAACGGTCAGGCTGCCATTGTCGACGGTGCGGCTGGCGCCGAAGCTGAGCCTGCGCGGGACGGCTCCGGCGGGCAGCACGCTCACGGTGCCGCTGAAGCCGAGCGGCGCGGCCGCCGCGTCCGGGCAGGTCGCCACGCTGACCGTGAACGTCTCCTACGACGGCGGCCGGACCTGGAGGCCGCTCACCGTGAGGACCGACGCGAAGGGCGCGCGTTCGGTGAGCGTGAAGCACCCGGCGACCGCCAAGGCGGTGTCCTTCCGGGTGGACCTGAAGGACAAGGGCGGCAACACCCTGCGCGAGACGATCACGAACGCCTACCGGCTCGCACCGTGAGCTGACGCCACGGGAGAACGTCGAAGGGCCCCACCGCAAGCGGTGGGGCCCTTCGACTTCGTGCCCGGTGAGGCACTGGCGGAGGATACGAGATTCGAACTCGTGAGGGGTTGCCCCCAACACGCTTTCCAAGCGTGCGCCCTAGGCCACTAGGCGAATCCTCCGCCGCAAACAATACAAGACGCTGAGGGGTGCTCGCGAACGTGATCCAGAAGAGGTTTCCGTGATCGGAATCGGGGGACCGCGGGGCCTCTGGGATCAGGTACCCTTGGCGGAGCCCCTCACGTGGCGCTATCTGACTGAACTCCCCCAGGGCCGGAAGGCAGCAAGGGTAGGTCGGCTCTGGCGGGTGCGTGAGGGGCGCTTGCGTTCCCGGGTTGTCAGTGGGCGCCTATAACCTCGTATACGTGTCGTCTCTCGCGCTGTACCGCCGCTATCGCCCCGAGTCCTTCGCCGAGGTCATCGGGCAGGAGCATGTCACCGACCCGTTGCAGCAGGCCCTGCGGAACAACCGGGTCAATCACGCGTACCTGTTCAGCGGGCCCCGCGGATGCGGAAAGACGACCAGTGCGCGCATCCTGGCGCGCTGTCTGAACTGTGAGCAGGGTCCCACTCCCACCCCCTGCGGGGAGTGCCAGTCCTGCCGCGACCTGGCGCGGAACGGGCCGGGGTCGATCGACGTCATCGAGATCGACGCCGCCTCCCACGGTGGTGTGGACGACGCCCGTGACCTGCGGGAAAAGGCGTTCTTCGGGCCCGCTTCGAGCCGCTACAAGATCTACATCATCGACGAGGCGCACATGGTCACCTCGGCGGGCTTCAACGCCCTGCTGAAGGTGGTCGAGGAGCCGCCGGAGCATCTCAAGTTCATCTTCGCCACCACGGAGCCGGAGAAGGTCATCGGGACGATCCGGTCCCGGACGCACCACTATCCGTTCCGGCTCGTGCCCCCTGGCACCCTGCGGGAGTACCTGGGCGAGGTCTGCGGCCGCGAGGGCATCCCCGTCGCGGACGGCGTGCTGCCGCTCGTCGTGCGCGCCGGTGCCGGATCGGTGCGTGACTCGATGTCCGTCATGGACCAGCTGCTCGCCGGAGCCGCCGACGACGGTGTGACATACGCCATGGCGACCTCTCTTCTGGGGTACACGGACGGGTCCCTTCTCGACTCGGTCGTGGACGCCTTCGCCGCCGGTGACGGTGCGGCGGCCTTCGAGGTCGTGGACCGCGTCATCGAGGGCGGCAACGACCCCCGGCGCTTCGTCGCCGACCTCCTGGAGCGGCTGCGCGACCTGGTGATCCTCGCCGCCGTGCCGGACGCCGCCGAGAAGGGGCTCATCGACGCCCCCGTGGACGTCGTGGAGCGCATGCAGGCGCAGGCGTCCGTGTTCGGCGCCGCCGAGCTCAGCCGGGCGGCCGACCTCGTCAACACCGGGCTGACCGAGATGCGCGGGGCCACCTCGCCGCGGCTCCAGCTCGAGCTGATCTGCGCGCGCGTGCTGCTGCCCGCCGCCTTCGACGACGAGCGGTCGCTCCAGGCCCGGATCGACCGCCTCGAGCGCGGCGCCGCGGCCGGCCCGGCGCCCGTCTTCACCACCGGTGCGCCCGCGCCCGCCATGGGGTACGTCCCCGGCCCCGAGGCCCATGCGCCCGTGGCGCAGCCCGCCCCGGCCCCGCAGGCCCCGGCTTCCCAGGCCCCCGCGCCCGCCCCCGTACAGCAGCCCGCTCCCACGCAGCCCGCACCGGTACAGCAGCCCGCTCCCGCCGCCGAAGCTCCCCGCCCCGGGGCCTGGCCCGGTGCCGCGACCCCCGGCGCCCCCGCCGCCCCGGCCCCCGGCGCCTGGCCGGGCGCCTCCGCACCCGTGCCCCAGGCCCCCGCCCCCGTGCCGCAGGCCGCCGCCCCGGCACCCGGGCCCGTCCCCTCCGGTGACATGGCCCAGGGCGCCGCCCAGGTGCGGAACATGTGGCAGCCGATCCTCGACGCCGTGAAGAACCGGCGCCGCTTCACCTGGATCCTGCTGAGCCAGAACGCCCAGGTCGCCGGGTTCGACGGCACCACCCTCCAGCTCGGCTTCCTCAACGCCGGCGCCCGCGACAACTTCGCGAGCAGCGGCAGCGAGGACGTGCTGCGGCAGGTGCTGGCCGAGCAGTTCAACGTGCAGTGGAAGATCGAGGCGATCATCGATCCCTCGGGCGGCGCCAACCCGCCTCCCGCCGCGGCCAACTTCGGTGGCGGACGCCCCGCCCAGGCCCCGCAGCAGCAGTGGTCTTCGCCACAGCAGCCCCAGCAGACGCAGCAGAACGCGCAGAGTCACCAGCCCCCGCAGGCGCCCCCCGTCCCGCCGGTCCAGCAGGCGTCCGCGCCCACTCCCGTACGCCAGAACCAGCCCCAGGCCGCGCCGCCCGTCCACCACGCGCCGCCGCCCGTCGCGCCCGAGGACGACGTGCCCGAGGAGGACGACCCCGACCTCGTCGACTCCGCCCTCTCCGGCCACGAGCTGATCGTGCGCGAGCTCGGAGCGACGGTTGTGGAGGAATACACGAACGAGTAGGGGCGTCTCGCTCGGTGGCCCGCACAAGGGACATCCGGCCACGCGGGCTACCCTGGCTGGCGTGAAGGTCCTCGTCATCGGCGGCGGCGCCCGCGAACACGCCCTGTGCCGCTCTCTCTCCCTCGATCCCGACGTCACCGCTCTGCACTGCGCGCCCGGCAACGCCGGAATCGCGGAGGTCGCCGAGCTGCACCCCGTCGACCAGCTGGACGGCGACGCCGTCGCACGGCTGGCCGCCGACCTCCAGGCGGACCTGGTCGTCGTCGGTCCGGAGGCCCCGCTCGTCGCGGGTGTCGCCGACGCCGTCCGCGCGGCCGGCATCCCCTGCTTCGGCCCGTCCGAGCAGGCGGCGCAGCTGGAGGGCTCCAAGGCGTTCGCCAAGGACGTCATGGCCGGGGCCAACGTCCCGACCGCCCGCAGCTACGTCTGCACCACCGCCGAGGAGATCGACGAGGCGCTCGACGCCTTCGGCGCTCCGTACGTCGTCAAGGACGACGGCCTCGCGGCCGGCAAGGGCGTCGTGGTCACGTCAGACCTCGCCGAGGCCCGCGCCCACGCGCTCGCCTGCGGCCGGGTCGTCATCGAGGAGTTCCTGGACGGCCCCGAGGTCTCCCTCTTCGCGATCACCGACGGCGTCACCGTCCTCCCCCTCACCCCCGCGCAGGACTTCAAGCGGGCGCTGGACGGCGACGAGGGCCCGAACACCGGTGGCATGGGCGCCTACTCCCCGCTGCCCTGGGCCGACCCCAAGCCGGTCGACGAGGTCATGGACACCGTCCTGCAGCCGACGGTCGACGAGCTGCGCCGCCGCGGTACCCCGTTCCAGGGCCTGCTGTACGCGGGTCTGGCGATGACCAGCCGCGGCGTACGGGTCATCGAGTTCAACGCCCGCTTCGGCGACCCGGAGACCCAGGTCGTCCTGGCCCGGCTGCGGACCCCGCTGGCGAGCGTCCTGCTGAACGCCGCCAACGGCACCCTCGACAACGAGCCGCCGCTCAACTGGCGCGAGGACGCGGCCGTGACCGTGGTCGTCGCCTCGCACAACTACCCGGGGACCCCGCGCACGGGCGACCCGATCGAGGGCCTCGACGAGGTCGCGGCGCAGGATGCCCCGCACGCGTACGTCCTGCACGCCGGGACGAAGCGCGACGGCGAGGCGATCGTCAGCGCCGGCGGCCGCGTCCTGTCGGTCACGGCGACCGGCACGGACCTGGCGCAGGCCCGCGAGCGGGCGTACGCGGCGGTCGGCCGGATCCGTCTGGACGGCTCGCAGCACCGGTCGGACATCGCGCGCAAGGCCGCGGGGGAGTGAACCCCTAACCAGCGCGAACCGTCATCACCTTTGCCCAAAGCCATTCCATCGAGTGACGGCTGAGCCATCCGGATGACGCCCGCCGAAGCCCCAACTAGGGTGCGGCGAAGGCGTTCCGGCACTTGGCCCACCGGCATTGCGATGTCAGTGGCGGGTGCCACAGTGGGGGAGTGAGCAACACCGCCACAGGCAGTCCCGACGAGGGCAGGAGGGGGTGATGTACGGCGTGTCCGGTACAGGTTCCGTTGTCGGCGAGGAGATGGGTGCACGCGCCGCGCGCGCCCGCGCCCTCGCCGTGCTCCGGGTCCGCGGCAGGGCGCTCGGCGTCGCCGTGCTCCCGGCCGCGGTGGCCGTGATCCTCTACGCGGGAGGGGTCACCGGCCATTTCACGGGCGCCGGCTGGGACGCGGCCCGCTGGGTGACCACCGTGCTCGCCGTGGTCGTCCTGCTCGCCGCCGCGGCCGTCGCGCTGGTCATCGCGCGGTCCCGTCCTGCCGTCACCCCGACTGTGGAGCTCGCCGAGACCGCGGCCCCCGATCTCTACCGGATGGTCCGGGACCTCGCCGACCGGCTCGGCGTCCCCGCTCCCTCCGCGATAGCCCTGACGCCGGACTGCGACAGCTGGCTCGAGGACCGCACGCACCCGGCACATGGCCCCGGCTCCGGCTCCGGCCGTACGGCGGGACTCCGGCGCTCCACCGACGCACCTGTCCTCGTCATCGGCTCGCCCTTCCTGTGGTGGATGCGCGTCGGCGAGCTGCGGGCGGTCCTCGCCCCCGTCGTCGCCGGTACGGCTCCGGCCGCGCACCCCGACATAGCCGCGGCCCGCCGCTTCGTGCAGGGCCTCGACGCCGCGGTCGCCGCTCCCCGTCACGAGGGGCTCGACCCGGTCAGCAGGCTCGGCGCCCAGGGGATCGGGCGGGTCGCCCGGGTCCTGCTGCGCCTCTGCCGCGGACATGCCGCCGAGATGGAGCGGGGTGTCGCCATCGCCGGCTCCGAGCGTGCACAGGCTGTGGACTACGGCGTCCGGATCGTCGCCCAGGAGCAGGTCGGCCTCGCCTACGCGGGCTGGGACCGGCTGCTCACCCGGGTCGCGCTGCCCGCCTGGCGGATGGGCCGCTGGCCTTCACGCCTGGACGTGGGCGTGGTCTCCGCCCTCACCGAACTCTCCCGTCGCGACCGCCTCGCCGAGGGCTTCACCTCCCGGTTGGGCGAGCGCCCTGCCTGCGACCTGCTCGAAGAGCCCGGAGCCGTCGACGAGGCCGCCTCTCTGCTCGCGGCCCGCCTCTTCCACGGCGGCCCCGCGAAGGCCGGCCCGGACTGGTCCCCGGTGGACTGGGACCAGTACCCGGAAGAGGTGGTCGACCGTAAGTGGCGCGCCGACGCGGCCCGACTCCACCTGGTCCTCGACGAGCTCGGCGTTCTCCCCGCCGACACCGGCAGGAGGGCGGGCAGGGGTGCGAGCGTCGGTACGGCTCCGCGTGCGGGAACCGGTTCCGCGGGCGACGACGGCCCGACCCTGACCCGGGTGATGTCCTACCTCTCGGCCCACGCCGAGCACGAGGCGAACCCCCAGGACGAGCCCCCTCCCGAACCGACCGCGCTCAGCCCGGCCGACCCCACCGACGAGGCGCCGGCCGACCCCACGGCGCCCGCCCCCACGGCGCCCGACTCCACAGAGCTGGTCGACCTCACCGAGCCCGACCCCGGCCCCACCGGGCCCGACCCCGGCCCCACCGGGCCCGACCCCGACCCCACCGGGCCCGCCGGCCCCACCGAGCCCGACCTCGATTCCACCGGGCTGGACGACCTCGCCGAGCCCGCGCTCGGCAACCCCGCCGCCGACGCCCTCGCCGCCGTGCTCACCGCGCATGTCGCCCGCGAGGAGGCGGCCAGGCCCGCCGCGCCCGCTCCCGCGCCGCACGCCGCCGGACCGGGCGCGGACACGCTGCCGCTCTTCCCGCTCCAGCCGCCCCGGACCGGCCGCGACCTCCTGGCCGACCATGTGACGGCGATGGTCTGCTGCGCCGCCGTCGACACCGCGGGCGCCGCTCCGGGTCTCGACTGGCTCGACGGCCCCGCGCTCCTCGTCGGCGGCGAGCGGAACACCGATCTGGCCGCCCGCGTCCTCGCCCTCGTCGAGGACGGTGACCCCGAGCCCCTGCGGACCTGGCTCACCGAGACCGGCGTCCGCCCCGAAAAGCCCGTCCGCCTCGTCTGAGAAGACGTCGGCACCCCCGGAAGCTTGCCTTCCGTTCACGTCAATTCGCGACGAACGGTGACGGAGTGCGTGCGTTATGTGATGTGCTGGGGACCGGCACTGACAGCAGCACATGACAGCCCGCACCGCGGACAGCGCGCGAGGGCACACACGACGGCACACGACAGCACACGACGGAATTCGGCGCGGGGGAGTCGAGGGAGGGGTGCGACATGGGGGCGGAGCAGATCAGGCGGTGGGAATCGGGCGCGCTCGCCCACGCCGTCTCGGACCCCTTCGGACAAGGGCCCCTGCCCTGGCTGCGCGGCTCGGAGAACTACTTCGACGACACCGGGCAGGTCGTCCCCTGGTACGCCGACGAGACCCTGGCCCGCGGAGGCGGCGGCGGCCCCCGCACCGCCGACGACGTCCGCAGCCAGATCAAGGGCTTCGCGTCCAACGGGGCCGTTGCCCCCGGCGAGGCGATCGATTTCCACATCACCGTGGACCCACCGCAGCAGTTCTCGGTCGACATCTACCGGATCGGTCATTACGCGGGCGACGGCGCCGCCAAGATCACCACCAGCCCGCGCCTCTCCGGCATCGTCCAGCCGGCCCCGCTCACCGCCGACCGGACCGTCTCCTGCCACCACTGGTGGCAGTCCTGGCGGCTGCAGATCCCGTCCCTGTGGTCGATCGGCGCGTATGTCGCCGTGCTGACCACCGCCGACGGGTACCGCTCCCACATTCCCTTCACCGTGCGCGACAACCACCCCGCCGACCTCCTTCTCGTCCTCCCGGACGTGACCTGGCAGGCGTACAACCTCTATCCGGAGGACGGTCGCACCGGCGCGAGTCTCTACCACGCGTGGGACGAGCAGGGCCGGCTCCTCGGCGAGAAGGACGCGGCGTGCACGGTCTCCTTCGACCGCCCCTACGCGGGCGCGGGACTGCCCCTCCATGTCGGCCACGCCTACGACTTCATCCGATGGGCCGAGCGGTACGGCTACGACATCGCCTACGCCGAGACCCGCGATCTGCACGCCGGCCGCGTCGACCCGACCCGCTACCGGGGCCTGGTCTTCCCCGGCCACGACGAGTACTGGTCCGTCCCCATGCGCCGGACCGTCGAGCTCGCCCGCGAGCAGGGCACCTCGCTCGTCTTCCTCTCCGCCAACACCATGTACTGGCAGGTGGAGCTCGGCCCCTCGCCGTCCGGGGTCCCCGACCGGCTCCTCACCTGCCGCAAGCGCCGAGGCCCGGGCCGCCCCGCCCTGTGGCGCGAGATCGACCGCCCGGAGCAGCAGCTGCTGGGGATCCAGTACGCGGGGCGGGTCCCGGAGCCGCACCCCCTGGTCGTACGGAACGCGGAGCACTGGCTCTGGGACGCGACCGGGGCCGGGGACGGGGACGAGATCCCGGGTCTTGTCGCGGGTGAGGCCGACCGCTACTTCCCGCGCACCGCACTGCCCCAGCACGAGGGCAGGATCCTGCTCGCCCACTCGCCCTACCAGGACAGCGACGGCGCCCTGCGCCACCAGGAGACCTCCCTCTACCGGGCCCCGTCCGGAGCCTGGGTCTTCGCCTCCGGCACCTTCGCCTGGTCGCCCGCCCTGGACCGGCCCGGCCATGTCGACCAGCGGATCCAGCGCGCCACCGCGAATCTCCTCGACCGCATCTGCAAGAGGGACTGACCGGAAGGACGGACCGACCGGAAGTGGGACCGATCGGCAGGAGCGACCGACCAGGCCGTCCGAGGGGCCGCTCGACGGACGGCCCGGTGAGTGCGAGAGAATCGAATCGTTCCTGGATCAACCTACGCGGAGGAACCGTGTCCGGATTCGTAGAAAAGCCCGAGCCTGTTCAGGTCCCGGGCCTGACCCACCTCCACACGGGCAAGGTGCGCGAGCTCTACCAGAACGAGGCGGGCGACCTCGTGATGGTGGCCAGCGACCGCATGTCCGCGTACGACTGGGTGCTGCCGACCGAGATCCCCGACAAGGGGCGGGTGCTCACCAAGCTCTCCCTGTGGTGGTTCGACCGCCTCGCCGACCTGGTCCCCAACCACGTCATCTCCACCGACCTGCCGGCCGGCGCCCCCGCCGACTGGGCCGGCCGCACCCTCATCTGCAAGTCGCTGAAGATGGTGCCGGTCGAGTGCGTGGCCCGCGGCTATCTGACCGGCTCCGGCCTGCTCGAGTACAACGAGTCCCGCACGGTCTGCGGGCTCGCGCTCCCCGAGGGCCTCAGCGACGGCTCCGAGCTGCCCGCGCCGATCTTCACGCCCGCCACCAAGGCCGCGGTCGGCGACCACGACGAGAACGTGAGCTACGAGGAGGTCGCCCGCCAGGTCGGTGCGGAGACCGCCGCCCTGCTGCGCCAGACGACCCTCGCGGTCTACGGCCGCGCCCGGGACATCGCCCGCGAGCGCGGGATCATCCTCGCCGACACCAAGTTCGAGTTCGGTTTCGACGGCGACAGTCTGATCATCGCCGACGAGGTCCTGACGCCGGACTCCTCCCGTTTCTGGCCTGCCTCGAGCTGGGAGCCGGGCCGCGCGCAGCCCTCGTACGACAAGCAGTTCGTGCGCGACTGGCTGACCTCGCCGGCGTCCGGCTGGGACCGCAGGAGCGAGCAGCCGCCGCCGGCTCTCCCGCAGGAGATCGTGGACGCGACCCGCGCCAAGTACATCGAGGCGTACGAGCTGCTGACCGGCAACAGCTGGGAGTAGCAGCCGCGGAACACGAAGAAGCCCCCGGTCCGAGAGGACCGGGGGCTTCTTTCATGGAGCGGACGACGAGATTCGAACTCGCGACCCTCACCTTGGCAAGGTGATGCTCTACCA
>NZ_JBHJTL010000111.1:0-25441 GCF_042264065.1 Streptomyces sp. NPDC056222
GGGTGTGGGACAACGTCGCCACACCCCGGAGGCGGCGGCTCCCCGCCGCGGGCGTACCGGGCCGGGAGCCGCGCGGGCAACGGCCCGGCAGGAACCCGGTCCTACAGCAGTTCCTTCAGGCGCTCCGCGAGCAGGTCCCAGCGCCAGCGGTCCTCGACCCAGGCGCGGCCCCGCTCGCCCATGCGGGCGCGCAGGGCGGGGTCGAGGAGGAGGGTCGCGATGCGGTCCGCGGACTCCTCGGGTGCGTCGCCGCGGACGACCCAGCCCGTTTCGCCGTCCAGGACCGCGTCCGGGGCGCCGCCCGAGTCGCCGGCGACGACGGGGAGGCCGGTGGCCGAGGCCTCCAGGTAGACGATGCCGAGACCCTCGACGTCGAGGCCGCCGCGGCGGGTGCGGCAGGGCATGGCGAAGACGTCGCCGGCTCCGTAGTGGGCCGGCAGCTCCTCCCACGGCACCGCGCCCGTGAAACGTACGGAACCGGCCACCCCCGTCGTGGCCGCGAGGGACTTCAGGTCCTTCTCGTAGGGGCCGCCCCCGACGATCAGCAGCACCGCGTCCGGCACCCGCCGCAGGATCTCGGGCATGGCCCGGATCAGCGTGTCCTGGCCCTTGCGCGGGACGAGCCGCGAGACGCACACGACCACGGGCCGGTCGCTGAGCCCGAGGCGCTCCCGTACCGCCTCGCCGCCCGAGCCCGGGTGGAAGGTCTTCTCGTCCACGCCCGGCGGGAGCTGCACCATGCGCGCGGCCGCCTCGGGCGTCAGCGCCGCCGCGATCCGCGAGCGCGTGTACTCGCCGAGATAGGTGAGGGTGTCCGTGCCCTCGCCGATACGGCGCAGGAGCTGTCGAGCGGCCGGGAGCTGGGCCCACCCCGCCTCGTGTCCGTGCGTCGTCGCGACGAGCCGCCGCGCACCCGCGCGACGCAGCGCGGGGGCCATCAGGCCGAGCGGTGCCGCCGCCCCGAACCACACGGATTCGCAGCCGTGCTCACGCAGCAGCGCGGTCGCCCGCGCGGTGACGCGAGGTGTGGGCAACAGCATGGTGGTGCTGTCCCGCACCACCGTGAAAGGCTGCTCCGCGTCGAACGCGGCGGTCGCCTCGATCCCCTCGCGGCTGCGCTTCCACGTGGAGGCGTAGACCACGATCCGCTCGGGATCCAGACGCAGCGCCATGTTGTGCAGGAACGCCTGGATTCCGCCGGGCCGGGGCGGGAAGTCGTTGGTTACGATCAGGGTCTTGTGCATCGTCGCCGAATGTACGTGACCGCACCCCCCGCCCGGCAACACACCCTCCGCAGGCGCGGACCGACCGACCGACTGGAATGGACGAGGTAGGAATGACGGGCGTACTGGGTACGGCTGCCGAGCGCGCGAGAAGAAACCCCGTCCTCATCTGGGGACTCACCCGGATCATCCTGCTCCTCTGTGTCTTCAAGGTCGTCACCGTCCCCGGGCCGGACGTCACGAGCGACATCGAGCACATCTACCAGGGCTGGTACGAGGTACTGAAGACCGGCACGTATCCGCTGGACGACGTGACCTGGCAGTACCCGCCGCTCGCCGCCCTGGCGATCCTCGCCCCCGCCCTGCTGCCGTTCCTGGAGTACTCCGCCGCCTTCTTCGTGCTCGCGTTCCTCTGCGACGCGCTCGTCTTCGGGCTGCTGATGTATGCGGGGAAGCGGCGGGGCCGCAGCCCGCACGGCGCGTGGATCTGGATCGCGGGCGTGCCGCTGCTCGGCCCGACCGCGTATGCCCGGTACGACCTCATGGTCACCGCCGTCGCCGTGGCCGCGCTCCTCGCGGGGCTCTCCCGCCCCGGGGTGCTCGGCGCGCTGGCCGGCTTCGGGGCGATGCTGAAGGTCTGGCCGGCGCTGCTGCTCGCGGGCACCCCGCGCGGCCGCGCCACCTTCCGCTCGTGGTCGACGGCCGCGGGCGCCGCGGCCGGGCTGCTGCTTCTCTGCGTGCTCGCGGCGCCGGGGGCACTGGCCTTCCTGACCTTCCAGCGCGACCGGGGACTGGAGCTCGAGTCCCTGGGCGCGATGCTCTTCCATGTCGCCCGGCACATCGGCTGGGAGGGCGAGGCCCGGATGAACTACGGCTCGATCGAGTTCCTCGGCCCGTACGTCTCCACGGTCTCCTCGATGGCCATGGCCCTGACCATCGCGGCCTTCGCCTGGTTGCTGGTGTGGCGGATACGGGCCCGAGCCTTCACGACGTCGACTCCGGCGGACGTGGCGTTCGTGGCGGTGCTGCTGTTCACCACCACGAGCCGGGTGATAAGCCCCCAGTACATGATCTGGCTGATAGGTCTGGCCGCCGTGTGCCTGGCCTACCGGGCGAGCCGGATGCGGCAGCCGGCTCATCTGGTGGTGTGGGCGACGGCGGTGACGCAGTTCGAGTTCCCGGTGTGGTTCTCCCATGTGACGGACAGCGATCCGCTGGGCATCGGCCTGCTGCTGATACGGAACGGGCTCCTGGTCGCCGCGTCGGTGTCGGCCTGCCGCATCCTGTGGCGGCAGACGGTGACGGAGCCGCGTCTCACCCCGGCGAAGATTCCGGTTCAGCAGTCCGAGCGCGCGAGGCGCCTGCCCGTCGGCTGAGCGGCGGGGTACGGCGGTGCATCAGGCCGGCGAGGGCCGCGCACTGCGCCGCAGTCGCGAGACCCATGGCCAGGCAGATTCCGGGCAGCCCCAGGCCTGAGAGCACATACGCGAGAGGCAGCTGGAACAGGACGCCGGCGACGGTGATCCGGGCGAGCCGCGGGCTGTCGCCGCTGCCCTCGAAGACCCCGGCGAGGGCGATGAACCCGGCCATCAGCACCAGATGGGGCCCCAGGCAGCGCAGGAACAGGGCGCCGGCGGCCACCACGTCCGGCTCCGCGCCGAAACCCCGCATGACAGGGCCGGCGACGAGGAACAGCAGAGCGGCGGCGGCCGTACCGATGGCTCCCCCGAGGAACAGGGCCTGTCGGCCGACGGCCCGGCGCTCGTCCTGGCCCGCCCCGAGCAGATGCGCGGTGTGGATGGCCGCGGCCTGGCGCACGGCGTAGAACGCCATCGTGGCGACGTACATGGCCTTCGTGGCGATGCCGTACGCGGCGACCTGGGTGACACCGAGCCGGGCCACGACGGCGACCAGGGCGAGGGCCCCCAGCATCCGCACGACGAAGTCGACGGACATGGGCAGCCCGGTGGCGACGGTACGGCGCAGGGCGGCGGCCGTCCCCTCCGAGGGCGAGGCGGCCCGCGCGGCCCGCAGGAGCGGGTTGCGGCGCAGGGCGAGGAGTCCGGCACCGAGGGCGACCGTGCGGCCGACGACGGTGGCGACGGCGGCGCCCCGCACTCCGTACGCGTGGATGAGCAGCGGGTCGAGGACCAGGATCAGTCCGTTGGCGAGGAAGGCGAGTCGCATCGGTGTGCGGGTGTCGCCCGCGCCCTTGAGGATGCCGTCGAGGACGGTGAGGGCGAAGAAGACTGCCGTGCCGGGGAGCGAGATCGCGAGGTAGCCGGTGGCGAGGGCGCGGGCAGGGGTGTCGGCGCCGCCGAGGACGAGCCCGGCGAGGGGTTCGCGCAGCAGATAGCCGCCGAGGGCGACGGGCGGGACGAGCAGCGCGCCGAGCAGCCGTCCGCCGCGGACGGCTGCCCGTACGGCGCCGGGGTCCTCGGCGCCTCGGGCGCGGGCGACGAGGACGGTGGTGCCCGAGCCGGCCATGAGCACGATGCCGAGAGCGACGTTCTCGACGTTGGTGGCGACGGCGACGGCCGCGACGGCGTCGCCGCCGAGGCGGGCGACCCAGACCATGCCGATGATGCCGGCGGCGACCGCGGCGAGGAGCTCCCCGTAGACGGGGTACGCGAGCCGGATCAGTGTGCGGCGGTGTGTCATCGACTCCCCCTCTAAACGAGCTACATCGATTCGAGGTAGCTCGATAAGAGGTAGCATGGCCAGGGGATCCTGGACAAGCGCGAAGGAGGAGCGGGTGCTGGAGCTGACGATCCTCGGCTTCCTGTACGAGAAGCCGCTGCACGGGTACGAGCTCAAGGACCGCATCCAGGGGCTGAGCGGCCATGTGCGCCCGGTCAGCGACGGCGCGCTCTACCCGGCGATCACCCGCATGGTGAAGGCCGGGCTGCTCGAGCGCCGTACGGAACCGGGCACGAGCGCGGCCCCGCGGCGGATGCTGTCGCTGACCGCCGAGGGCCGGGCGGAACTGTTCGCCCGCCTCCGCGATCCGAAGGACGCCGAGATCACCGACGGCCAGCGCTTCTTCACGCTGCTGTCCTTCCTCGGGCTGCTCCCGGACCGCGCGGCCCAGGCGGCCGTCCTCCGCCGACGCCAGGCCTTCCTGAACACCCCCGCCAGCTTCTTCTACAAGGACGGCGCCCCGGTGCGCGCCGAGGAGGAGCGGGATCTCTTCCGCCAGGGCATGCTGCGCATCGCCCGTGCGACGGGGACGGCGGAGAAGCAGTGGCTGACGGAGGCGTTGGCGGAGCTGGACCCCGAGCCCTGACACCTGGGGCGAGCGGCTCCGAACCCGAGCCCTCACGCCCCGGGGCGGCGGCCCCGTCGGTCAGCTCAGCCGGTCCCGCAGAAAGGCTCGCCAGGCCGCCGTGAACTCCTCCGGGCTCGTGCCGAGGGTCTCGGTCAGCGCCTTCTCCACGGCACCCTCGCGACCCGGGTGGGCGCCCACCGCACGGTAGAAGGCCGTCAGCTTCGCCTCGCCCCAGCGTTCGGCGATCAGCTCGCAGGCCAGCCAGCCGCCCTCGTACGCCCGTGCCAGCGCTTCCGCATCGCCGCCGAAGGCGAAGGCCTTGTCGTCCGGGAGGACCGCCGGGACGTCGCCGGCCCGGACCGCGCGACGCAGCTCCGGGGCCGCCTGGGCGGCCGTGCGGCCCGTGCCCCGGTACGCGACCCAGTCGGCGAAGCCCTCCGACAGCCACACGGGCGTGGCCGCCGAGGTGGCGGTGCGGGTGGCCACATGGGTGGTCTCGTGCGTGAGGACGACCTGCTGTCCGAACTCGCCGAGGACCCCGTACGCCTCGGGGTTGACGATCACCCGGTCCGCCGGGGCGTCCGGCCCGCCGCCGACCTCCCCGGTCGTGACCGCCGCTATCCCCCGGTAGGAGGTCGCCGGCGCCCCGAGCAGGCCGCCCATGGCGTCCAGGGAGGCCGGGACGAGCACGACGACCCGGCCCGCCCAGGGCCGGGACCAGGCGGCCGAGACCGCGGGCACCGCCCGGTCGGCCGCCGCCGCGATCGCCTTCAGACGCTCCTCCGACTGCCCGACGCCGAGGACGAGGCTGCGCGCGCCCCGTACCGCCTCCACGTCTCCCTGCTGCCACAGCTGCTGGGCGGCGCCCTTGCCGGGCCGGTCGGCGGTCACGTACCAGCGGCCGTCCCGTTCGGTCAGGTCGAGGACGCGCTCCGTGGTGACGGGCCCGGAGTCGTAGCCCTCGACCCGGTACGTGAGGTCGGCGCGGGCCGTCGCCCGGTCGTCGCCCGCCCGGTCCCCGCCCTGCCGCTCGACGGCCTTGAGCCGGTAGCCCCACGAGGCCAGTGGCACCTCGGCCAGGTGGTCGAACTCCTCCAGGGCGGCGGAGGCGCGCGCCGGGTCGAGCGTGACCGCGTAGGCCGCCTCGTCCCGGGCGAGCAGCGCCCGCGCGTGCCGGTCGAGGAGCGTCTGGATCTCCTGGGGGGCGGGATCCGGAGGCTCGGGGGACCCGCACCCGGCGAGTGCCAGAAGGCCGGCCAGCAGACCGACTGCCACCCGACGTGCCCCTCCATGCCCCTGACCTGCCACGCCATCGATCGTACGGGCAGACGTACGCGCAGGCGTACGGTCAGACTCGCGTCACCGTCACGTGGGACATCATCCCGACCGGGTCGTAGCGCACCCGCGCCCCGGGGTACGGCGCGTGGATCACCTGCCCGTTGCCCGCGTAGATCCCGACATGGCTGGCGTCGCTGCGGTACGTGACGAGGTCGCCGGGCTGCGCCTGCGAGAGCGGCACCTGCCGTCCTGCGTACCGCTGCGCGGAGGAGGTCCGCGGCAGGCTGATCCCGGCCTGCCGGTAGGACCACACCATCAGGCCGGAGCAGTCGAAGGCCCGCGGGCCGGTCGCGCCCCACACATAGGGCATCCCGATCGCCCTGCGCGCCGCGATCACCGCGGCGGCGGCGCGGGAGGAGGCGGGGCCGAGGTCGGAGAGCGGCGGCAGCTCCTCCTCACGGCCGGAACGGGAGGCCCGGGCGTCCTGGTCGAACTCCGCGCGGTCCTCGGCGCTCAGGGACGCCAGGACCCGGCGGGCCTCGGCGAGCTTCCGCTCGACGGTGCGCTTGTGCTTGGCGACCTGGGTCCGGCTGCGCTCCAGTTCGGCGAGGAGCCGGCCGGCCTCCGTCCGCTTCTGGGTCAACCTCCGCTGCTCGGCCTGGAGCTGGCCGAGCGCCACGCCCTGCCGGGCGGCCACCCGGTCGAGCACGGAGGCCCGGTCGAGGTACGAGTCGGGGTCGGAGGAGAGCAGCAGCGCGAGGGCGGGGTCGATGCCGCCGGAGCGGTACTGGGCTCCGGCGACCGAACCGAGCGCGCCCCTCATCCGGTTGATCCGCTCCTGGCCGCGTGCCAGGCCGTCCTGCGCCCGGGAGACCGACCTGCGCAGCGTGTCCGCCCGCTCGTCGGCCTTGTTGAAGCCCTCGGTGGCCCGCTCGGCCTCCTCGAAGAGCCGGTCGACCGTGGCCTTGGTCGCGGCCTCCGGGGCGCCGCCCGGGTCGGCGCTCGCGGGGACGGCGCCGAAGGCCGTGGCTGCGGTGGCCGCGGCGGCGGTCAGGACGGTGACCCTCGCGGGTCGTCGGTGGGACGCCACGTATCGCGCTCCGTTCGGCTGTTACCCAGACTGGCGCGGCAGACAGTAGCCGGTGATCACTCCCCGTCCAACGAAGGCGCCGGGCACACAAAGTGACGCCCCGCCGGAGACCACAGGTCACCGGCGGGGCGTCACGTCAGCGAAGGATGCGACGAACCACCCGATTGGGCGTCATGTCGGGATGCGTCAGATACGGACGCCGAACTGGAAGGTGCCCATGTAGCTCATCGACTCGTAGCGGACCGAGGCACCCGGCTTGGGGGCGTGCAGGATCTGCCCGTTGCCCGCGTACAGGCCCACGTGGGACAGGCTGTTGAAGAAGACCAGGTCGCCCGGCTTGAGCGCGCTGCGGCCGATCTTCACACCGTCGTTCTGCTGGGTGTAGGTGGTGCGGGTGAGCGTGACGCCGGCCTGGCGGTAGGCCCACTGCGTCAGACCGGAGCAGTCGTACGAGTTGGGGCCCTCGGCGCCGGAGACGTACGGCTTGCCGATCTGGGTGGCGGCGGCGCTGAGCGCGGCCTGGCCACGCGCGGAGGCCGGGACCTCGTTGCCGAGGTCGACGCGGTCGCCGGCGGCGCGGCTGGCGCGCTGCTCCTCTTCCTGCATCTTGGCCCGCTCGGCGGCGGTCAGGGTGTTGAGGAGCTTCTGCGCCTCGGCGAGCTTGCCCTGGAAGGTCTTCTTCTTCTCGCCGAGGGTCTTGCGGACGTCCTCGAGGTCGGCGAGCTTCGTCGTCGCCTCGGCGCGCTGCTGGGCGAGGGTGCGCTGCTTGGCCTGGATCGACTGGAGCACGTCGGCCTGCTTGGCGCCGAGCTGGTCGATCGCGGACGCCTTGTCGAGGTAGGTGTCCGGGTCGGAGGAGAGGAAGAGCTGGAGGGCCGGGTCGATGCCACCGGAGCGGTACTGCGCGCTGGCGACCGAACCGATGCTGTCCCGCAGGGTGTTGAGCTCCTGCTGACCGCGGGCCACCTTGTCCTGGACGGCCCCGATCTCCTTCTGCAGCTTGCCCCGGCGCTCCTCGGCCAGGTTGTACTGCTCCGTGGCCTCCTCGGCCTCGTGGTGCAGCTTGTCGACCTTCGACTTCACGTCGTCGATCTTCGGCTTCGGAGCCGCCTGGGCGCCGGCCTGGGAGGAGAGCGCGACGGCCGCTGCGGCGGTCGCGGTGAGCACGGTCACACGGGTGCGGCTCGGCTGCTTGGGACGACGGTGGGACGCCACGAAGGCGATCTCCTTCTTCCTCGAGCCGCCCAACCAGGCTGCGGCAGGCGGTTCCTCCGCTGCCATCCCGGATGGATGATCAACCGCGCGAAGGTTCGAGGCCTGACCCTAGTGACCAAGTTGTGATCAGTTCAAATCCTCACGAGCAAAATCTCGCGCACGCGGCACTTTATTTCCACACACCACACAGGCAGTAGCGGCCACTTGACCGTGCGCCCTCCAGAATTCGGGCATTACGCCCAGGAGTTATGAGGTGTTACGAGGTGCGCGAAAGCCGCTTCAGCAACAATGCGGACGTGACCGGCCGCGCACCGGCCTTGGCCACACCGTCGGCGACCTCGCGGTCGGTGGAGACCACGACGACCGGCCGGCCCGGCGGCTCGGCACGGACCAGCTGACGGATCAACTCGTCGGCGGTGACGCCCGGCTTGGAGAACAGCACCCGCACCCCGCGCGGCGGGGCCAGCAGGACCGGGGCCGCCAGCTCCGCCCCGTCGAAGACACAGGTGATCTCGGCGCCCGAGCGGGCCGCGAGCGCGGAGAGTCCGCCGAGCAGCCGCAGCCGCTGCTTCTCCAACGGCATCGTCGGATAGCCGGTCTTGGTGACGTTGTAGCCGTCCACGACCAGATGTGCCTGCGGCAGGGCGAGCAGCTGGTCAAGGAGCGCGGGGTCGGTCTCGGAGAGCGCCCGGGCCGCGATGTCCTTCGGCGACATCCGGCCGGGCTCCACCGCGTCGACGGTGTCGGCGGGATGGATCGAGACGGGCGGCAGGGCCAGTTCGCGCCGCAGCCCCTGCGCGGCGTCGAGCACGGTGTCGAGCAGCAGGCGCAGCCGCATGTCCTCCACGGAGCGCCCCTCGCGGGCGGCCCGCCGGCTGGCCTCCAGGGCCGCCTCGACCTCGCCGAGCCGGGCCTTGAGCCGCCGGGTCTCGCTCTCGGCGGCCGAGACCTGCGCCGCCGCCTCCGCCCGGAAGGTGTCGATCTCCGCCTGCGTGCGACGCAGGGCGGCCTCACCGCGCTTCACATCGCTCTGGGCGCTGCGCAGCTTGCGGTGAAGCGATTCCGCTTCCTTGCGGGCCGCCTCCAGATCGGTGCGCAGCTGCTCGGTCTCCGCGCGGCCGCGCTCCTTGGCCGTGGATACCTCATCGCGCAACCGCTCCAGCTCGCGCCGGCCCGCCTCGTCGGCCCGCTCGGCATCCGCGCGCTGGGCCTCCTCACCGGCGGCGGCGACCAGCTTGACCCAGCCGGCGGGGCGCAGGACATAGGCGGCCGCGGCCACGTCGACGGGGTCGGCGGCGGCGGGCGGGGCGCCGGACTCGACGGCCCCGGCCAGCTCGGGCTGCGCCTCCTTGAACCGCTCGCCGATCCGCTGCCGGAAGAGCGGGTCGCCCTCCAGGGCGGCGGCCATCGCGTTGCCCGCGAACTTGGCCCGCCTGCTCGCGGTGAACCGCGCGTACTGCCGCAGGGGTGCCGGAAGCTCCGCGACGGTCAGCCCGCCGAAGGCGTCCGAGACCAGCGCGACGACCCTCCGCCGTACGCCGTCGGGCAGCGGCCGGTCGAGCGTCTCGGCAGCGTCACCTGCCGCGCCGGCCGGTTCACCACCGTGCGCGGGCTGCTCCACGATCCGTCACCCCATCGTCATACGCACCGCTCCGTCAGGAGGCGGTACCGGGCCTGTCCACCAGTTCGATCTGATCCACCGCGTTGCACCAGCGGCAGCGGACCGACTCGATGGTCTCACTGACCACCTCGCGCTCCTCGACCTTCGGTTCGCCCGCGAGGTCCAGATGGACGTACTCGACGACCTTGGAGGAGCGGGTCACGTCGAACCGGGTCAGATTGCCGCAGAGCGTGCAGCGCCAGCGGGTCTCGGCGGTCGGCAGGGGAACCGTCGTCATCGTGCCGTCCTCTTTCATGATGCGAGTGCGGGTGCCGCGGTGCGCCGTCGAACTGCGGAGGTACTGCCCGTCACCCTACGGCCTCGCAGGTACCCCGTGTCGCGGCGAGGCACTCTGTCCAGTTGAGCACCGTTACGCAATGATCTGTCCATGATCGACCGGCGGCAGACCGACTGGCGGAAGGCGGCCCTCGGCGCCTGGCGGGGCGCCCGGAGCGGACCGGCGGTGACGTACGGCCTCATCGCGGCCTGCTGTTTCACGTTCCTGATCAGCCCGGTGTCCGGCCTCGATCCGGGAACCGGGACCGGGGACGCGGCCCTCGCGGCGCAGAGCGCGTACTTCCACCGCTGGGGAGTCGTGCCGGCCGAGCTGATGAGCAGCGAGCCACGCACCCTGCTCACCCCGCTCACCGCCCTCTTCGTCCACGGCAGCTGGCTCCATCTGCTGGGCAACATGCTGTTCCTGTACGTCTTCGGCGCGATGGCCGAGGAGCGGATGGGTGCCGTCCCGTTCCTTCTCTTCTACCTCGGCTGCGGATATCTGGCCCTGCTCGGCTACGCGGCGGCGTACGCGAGCAGCGAGCAGACGCTGGTGGGGGCGTCGGGGGCGATCTCCGGGGTCCTCGGCGCGTTTCTCCACCTCTTCCCCCGCTCCCGGGTGACCAGTCTCTTCCCGTTCCTCTTCTTCCTGCCGCTGCGCTTCCCCGCCTGGATCGTGCTGGTCTTCTGGTTCGTGCTGCAGTGGCTGGCGGCGCGGACGGCCGGGTCAGGACCCGGGGTTGCCTATCTGGCCCATGTGCTGGGCTTCGCCTTCGGCTTCCTCTACGCCTGGGGGCGGTACAGGGGAAGGGTGCAGCGCGCGTAGCGCCTCGTCGGCAGGGTGGTGGCGTGAGGCGGGCGGGCTAGAGTGAAGGTCCAAGCCGCGGCGACCGAGGGAGTAAGCCAGCCGTGATCACCGCGATCGTGCTCATCAAGACCAGTGTGGACCGCATCCCGGAGATCGCGGAGTCGATCGCCGCGCTCGACAGCGTCAGCGAGGTCTTCTCGGTGACCGGCACGTACGACCTGATCGCCATGGTCCGCGTGCCCCGGCACGACGACCTGGCGGACGTGATCCCCGGCCGGATCAGCAAGATCCCCGGTGTCGAGGCGACGGACACGCACGTCGCGTTCCGTACGTACTCCCAGCACGACCTCGAGGCGGCCTTCGCCATCGGCCTGGAGTCCTGACCCGGAGGACACCGCGGTGAAGATGAAGGAATCCTCATCGGGGCCTCATCCTGGCGGCCACCCGCGCGCGCCAGCCTGATCGCATGTCCTTCACCCATCGCATGGCCACGCTCGCCGCCGTCGTCGCCATCCCGCTCGGGATAGCCGCGACGAGCTACGCCCTGACCGACGAGCCCGAGGCTCCCCGGGTGCCGCCCGCCGTGCAGCTCGGCTCCACGCCGAGCGGCTCGACACCGAGCTCCACCCCGAGCCCCGGCGGCACGCCGTCGGCGCCGCCGTCGGACGCGGTGGTGCCCGGACCCTCGGCCACCGGCGACGACGATGACGACCTCGGTGAAGAGGGCTGACCACCGCGTCTCCGCACGCGTCCGCATCCTGCTGTGGCTGCTGTTCGTGATGGCCGTGGCCCTGGCCGCCGTCGCCGTGGCCACCCGCTCGATCCTGCTGCGGGACGTGGACCACCGGATCAACCAGCTCCTGACCCAGGAGACCGGGGAGTTCGCCAACTTCGTGGAACAGGGCGTCGATCCCGCGACCGGGCGCCGGTTCACCGACCCGGACGCGCTCCTGCGGATCTTCCTCCAGCGACAGTACTCCGACCCCGACGAGGAGCTCCTCGGCCTGGTGGGCACCAGTGGCACGGGGCTCCGCGTCATCCGGCAGTCCCGTGACCTCCCCACCACGGTCGCCCTGCACCGCGACCGCGTCTCGCTCGACGCCATCGCCGCGTCCGACGCCTCCTCGGGTCGGATCGAGCGCGCCCGGGGCGAGGTCCGGTGGGCGAAGGTGCCGATAGGGAGCCCCGGCGGCGGGGGCGACTCGGCGTTCGTGGTCGCCTTCCACGCGGACCGCGAGCGGGCCGTCGCCGACGAGGCGTTCCGTGTCCTGCTCGCCATATCGGGCGTGGCACTGCTGATGACGACCGGCATCGGCTGGGCCGTCGCGGGCCGCATCCTTGCACCCGTACGAGTGGTCCGCGCGACGGCCGCCGAACTGACCGAGCGCGATCTGACCCAGCGGATCCCCGTCCAGGGCCGGGACGACATCGCCGCGCTCGCCGAGACCTTCAACGCGATGCTGGACCGTCTTGAACAGGCGTTCGCCGGGCAGCGCCAGTTCGTCGACGACGCCGGGCACGAGCTGAGTACCCCGATCACCATCGTGCGGGGGCATCTGGAGCTGATGGGCGAGGACCCGGCCGAGCAGCGCGAGACCGTCCGGCTGGTGACCGACGAACTCGACCGGATGAGCCGGATCGTGGAGGACCTCCTGCTACTCGCCAAGGCCGAGCGGCCGGACTTCGTCCGCACCGAGCCGGTCCAGCTCGCGGAGCTGACCGCCGATGTCTTCGTGAAGGCGCGGGCGCTGGGCGAACGGGACTGGGCCCTCGAGGGGGTCGCCGACCGGGAGGCCGTCCTCGACCCGCAGCGGATCACCCAGGCGATGGTGCAGCTCGCCCAGAACGCGGTCCAGCACACCGTGCCGGGACAGCGGATAGCGATCGGCTCGCGGACCGCCGAGGGCCGGATCGAGCTGTACGTCGCCGACAACGGCCCGGGCGTCCAGGAACAGGACGCCGAGGTCGTCTTCGAACGCTTCCGGCGGGGCACCGCCCGCCGCGGCGCCCGGACCAGCGGCGCCGGCCTCGGCCTCTCCATCGTCCGGGCCATCGCCGAAGGCCATCGGGGCGGGCGCGTCGAACTGCGCCCGACCGAGGGCGGCGGAGCCACCTTCGTACTCGTACTCGTCCTCGAGGAGTCACCGTGAACCGCATTCTGATCGCCGAGGACGAGGACCGGATCGCCTCCTTCGTGGAGAAGGGGCTGCGCGCCAACGGCTTCACGACCACGGTGGCCGCCGACGGCGACACCGCCCTCCACCGGGCCGTCACCGGCGGCTTCGACCTGATGGTCCTGGACATCGGGCTCCCCGGACGGGACGGCTTCACCGTCCTGCGAGAACTGCGCGAGGCCCGGGTGACGTTGCCCGTCATCGTGTTGACGGCCCGTGATTCGGTACGGGACACGGTGGCCGGTCTGGAGGGCGGGGCGGACGACTGGATGACCAAGCCGTTCCGCTTCGAGGAGCTCCTGGCCCGGATACGGCTGCGGCTGCGCACCGCCACCCGTACGCCCGAGGTGACGGTGTTGCGCAGCGGCGATCTGGCCCTGGATCTGCGCACCCGGCGGGCCAGGTCCGGAGAGCGGACCGTGGATCTGACCGCCCGTGAGTTCGTGCTGCTCGAGCTCTTCCTGCGCCACCCCGGGCAGGTGCTCTCGCGCGTGCAGATCCTGTCCCATGTGTGGGGGTACGACTTCGACCCCGGCTCCAACATCGTGGACGTGTACGTCCGGGCGCTGCGCAGGAAGCTGGGGGCGGAGCGCCTGGAGACGGTCCGGGGCATGGGGTACCGGATGCCCTGACGGGCCGGGCCGATGAACCTCCTTTCATGGAGGGCTCATCGGTGGCTCACCGCCCGCTCGGAGAGTGGTCCGTGTGAACCTCTCCCTCGGTCGGTCCGTGTGGCTCTGCCTGTCCTTGAGCCTCTGTGCCCTGCTCGCCGTACCCGGCGTCGCCCCGGGCCTCGGCGGCGAGGCCCGGCTCACCCTGGCCGTCTTCGCCCTCGCCACCTGCGCCTGGATCGCGGCCCCGGTCGACGACACCCATGTCGCCCTCGGTGCGGGGCTCGCGCTGACGGCGACGGGGGTGATCAGCGCCGACACCCTGTTCGACACGCTCGGCGACGAGACGATCTGGCTGCTGATCTGCGCGTTCGTGCTGGCCGCCGCGGTGACCCGGACAGGGCTCGCCGGGCGGGCCGCGGCCTTCCTGGTCAGCGGGGCCCGTACCGTACGGCAGCTGGTCCATCTGACCACCGCGGCCCTGGTCGTGACCGCCTTCGCCGTCCCGGCCACCTCGGGCCGGGCCGCGCTCGCGCTGCCGGTCTTCCTGTCGCTCGCCAAGGCGCTGTCCGAGCGGCGCCGGCTGGTGGTGATGCTGGCGCTGCTCTTCCCCACGGTCGTGCTGCTGTCGGCGGTGGCGACGCTGATCGGGGCGGGGGCGCATCTCATCACGGTGAGCCTGCTCCTGGAGCGGACCGGTGAGCGGATCGGCTTCGTGGAGTGGCTGGTGCTCGGGCTTCCGCTGGCGGTGGTCTCCTCCCATCTGGCCGCGGAGACCGTCCTGCTGACGACGACGCGCCGGGCGGACCGGCGCGAGCCGGTGCGGATCACCGCCGCCCAGCTCCAGGAGCACTCCCCCACCGCGGTCTCGGGACCGCTCACCACGGAGGAGACCCGGTGCCTGCTGCTGCTCGGGACGGTGATCGCACTGTGGTGCTCGGAGCCTGTGCACGGGGTGTCGCCCGCCGTGGTCGCGCTGATCGGCGCGGTGGTCGCCTCCTCCCCGATGCTGGGGACTGTACGGCTCAAGGACGGGCTGGGGGCCGTGCCGTGGCCGATGCTCCTGTTCATGGCGGCGACCACCGCGATGGGCGTGGCGCTGGTCGACTCGGGCGCGGCGGGGTGGCTGGTCGGCGGGCTGCCGGACGGGATGCCCGCCTGGCTCTTCCTCGCCGTGGTCGTCGTGGTCGGCACGGCCGCGCACCTGGTCCTCCAGTCCCGCTCCGCCCGTTCCTCGGTCCTGGTGCCGCTGGTGATGGCGGCGGCGGTCGGCGCCGGGGTCGATCCGGTCGCCGCCGCGCTCGCCTCCACGGCGGCCGCCGGCTTCTGCCAGACCCTGCCCGCCTCCGCCAAACCGGTCGCGCTGTTCTCCGAACCGCCGGACGGCGTCCCGACCTTCACACCGCGTGATCTGCTGCGGCTCTCCGCAGTGCTCGCCCCGCTCAGCGCCGCGCTGGTGCTGCTCTTCGCCCTCGTCGTCTGGCCGCTGCTCGGCGTGCCCGTCCTTCTGGAGTCCCAGCCATGACCCTTCGTATCGCCGTCGCCCCCAGCGGGTTCAAGGAGTCCCTCTCCGCCCCCGAGGCCGCGGAGGCCATCGCCGAGGGGGTGCGCAGGGCCTGCCCGGACGCCCTGCTCGATCTGATCCCGTTGGTCGACGGCGGGGAGGGTACGGCGCGGGCGCTGGCGGCCGCGACCGGTGGCACGCTCGTGCCCCGGGTCGCGACCGGCCCGATGGGCGCACCCGTGGGGACCCACTTCGCACTCCTCGACGACTCCTCCGCGGTGGTCGAGATGGCGGCCGTCGCGGGCCTCTCCCTGGTGCCGCCCGGGCGGCGCGACCCGGGCGGCACGACCACCTTCGGGGTCGGCGAACTGATCCGGGCCGCGCTGGACGCCGGGGCCGGCCGCATCCTGGTCGGCTGCGGCGACTCCGGCACCTCGGACGGCGGGGCGGGTGCGCTCCAGGCCCTCGGCGCCCGACTCCTGGACGCCGAGGGAGTCGAACTCCCCCTGGGGGGTGGCGCGTTGAGCGGCCTGGCTCGGATCGATCCCGACGGCCTCGACCCGCGGCTCGCCTCCACCGAGCTGCTCGTCGCCTGCAATCCGTACAACGTGCTGTGCGGGGAGCGGGGCGTGGCGCGGGTCTTCGGTCCGCAGAAGGGTGCGAGCCCGGAGCGGGTCGAGGAGCTGTCGGCTGCGCTGGAGCGCTGGGCCGCCGTCCTCGGCCGCGACCTTCCCGGGCCCGTCGATCTGCGAACCGATCCGGGCACGGGCGCCTCGGGCGGTCTCGGCGCCGGGCTCGCCGCACTGGGCGCCCGGCTGCTGCCCCGCTTCGAAGTGCTGCTCGACCGGATCGACCTGGATGCCCGACTGGCCCGCGCCGACCTCGTCATCACGGCCGAGGGCGCCCTGGACGGCCAGACCGTCCAGGGCAAGATCCCCGCCGAGGTGGCCCACCGGGCCAGGTCCCATGGCGTCCCGGTCCTCGCGCTGGCCGGCACGCTGGGGCACGGCGTCCACCATGTGCGGGCGGTGGGGGTGGACGCCTACGGTTCGATCCTGCCGGCGCCGATGGCCCTGCCCGAGGCGCTCCTCCGCGGCGGCGAGTTCCTCGCCGACGCGGCCGAGCGCGCCCTGCGGATGGTCCTGGTGGGGACCCGGCTGGCGGCCTGAGCGGGACGGATCAGCCGCGGTCCGGGACGCAACGGCCGTCCTCGGTGCGGTACTTCCACTGCGCTCCGTCCCGGACGAGCTCCTTCACAGCCCGTACGAAGCGCTCCACGTGCTCGTCCGGCGTACCGGCTCCGAAGCTGACCCGGATGGCGTTGAGCGACTTCTCACCGGGCGCGGCCTCGGGGGCCCCGCATTCGCCCTGGGTCTGCGGGTCGCTGCCGAGCAGGGTGCGGACCAGCGGGTGGGCGCAGAAGAGGCCGTCACGGACGCCGATGCCGTACTCGGCGGAGAGCGCGGCGGCGAAGTGGGAGCTGTTCCAGCCCTCCACCACGAAGGAGATGACACCGACCCGCGGGGACTCGTCGCCGAAGAGCGAGAGCACCTTCACCTCGGGGACCTCGGCCAGACCCTCGCGAACGGTGTCGATCAGGTGCTGCTCACGGGCGACGAGGGTGTCGAACCCGGCCTCGGCGAGCGCCTTGCAGGCGGAGGCGATGGAGTAGACGCCGATGACGTTCGGCGAACCGGCCTCGTGACGGGCGGCGGTGGTGTGCCACTCGACGTCGACACCGCCGTCGGCACGGCGGGCGACCTTCTTGGACGCGCCGCCACCGGCGAGGTACGGCTCGGCCTCCTGGAGCCAGTCCGCACGACCGGCGAGGACACCCGAGCCGAAGGGCGCGTACAGCTTGTGGCCGGAGAAGGCGACCCAGTCCACGTCCAACTCCTGTACGGAGACGCGGTGGTGGGGCGCGAGCTGGGCGGCGTCGAGGACGATCCGGGCACCGTGGGCGTGCGCGGCGGCGGCCAGCTCCTTCACCGGCCACAGCTCCCCGGTGACGTTGGACGCGCCGGTGACGCAGACGAGGGCGGGGCCGTAGGGGTCGCGGTCGGCGAGGGCCCGCTCCAGGGTCTCGACTGCCTGGGCGTGCGTGCGCGGGGCGTTGAGGTAGGTGACCCGGGCGTCCCGCCACGGCAGGAGCGAGGCGTGGTGCTCGGTCTCGAAGACGAAGACCTCGCAACCGGCGGGGAGCGTGGCGGCGAGCAGGTTGAGCGAGTCGGTGGTGGAGCGGGTGAAGACGACCTGGTCACCGGGGCGGCAGTCGAGGAACTCGGCGACGGTGACGCGGCTGTTCTCGAAGAGGTCGGTGGAGAGCTGCGAGAGGTACCCGGCGCCGCGGTGGACGCTGCCGTAGTACGGGGCGTAGGCGGCGACGTCGTCCCAGACGCGCTGCAGGGCCGGTGCGCTGGCGGCGTAGTCGAGCGCGGCGTAGGTGACCTCGCCCCCGGTGACGAGCGGAACGGTGACGTCCCGCCCCAGGACCGGGAGCGGGGCGGCGCAGCAGGGGTCGCCTGCCTCGGAGTCGACGGCGGAGGCGGAAGCAGCGACGGCGGTGGCGTTCGGGTACGCGGACATGGCGGTATCTCCTGGCGGGAATGGCAGCGAAGGGCCCGCAGGGCAGCGCGAAGTGGGGTGCCGCATACGGGTGTTGCCTCGACACACGGTGTTCGTGCGGAGGGTGGGACAACGGGGCCGAAGGCCCTAGCGCATTCGCTTGCTCACGAGACTGCTCCCTTGAGGACCAGGACCCCAGGGTGTCGCAGGGGTCCGCGCTTGCCGTAGACCTTGCTGCCTACGGCCTGGTCTTCACCCGGGGCACCCCGCCACGGACGGAGGGTTGCCGGACAGCCAGCCGGGGCTTAATGGCTGTCACTCATGACCTGGCACAGAACGTATGCCACGTGATCGCCGACGCGCAACCCCGTTCCGGATTCCGGAACGGGGTCCGCGCCGTGCTCCTACCTGTTGCTGGCCGCGACCCAGCGCTCCAGCGCCTGCCTCGCCGCCCCCGAGTCGATCGACTCGGCCGCCTTCGCGATTCCCTCGCGCAGCTGCTCCGCCAGAGTGCCCTCGCCCGGCTCCAGGGCCGTCAGAGCGGCCGCCGAGTTCAGCAGCACCGCGTCCCGTACCGGCCCGGTCTCGCCCGCGAGCAGCCGGCGGGCGACATCGGCGTTGTACGAGGCGTCGGCGCCGCGCAGCGCCTCCACCGGTACGAGTTCGATGCCGACGTCCCGCGGGTCGAAGGCCTCCTCGCGCACCGCACCGTCCCGTACCACCCAGACGCGTGAGGTGGCCGTGGTCGTCAGCTCGTCCAGGCCGTCGTCCCCGCGGAAGACCAGCGCCGAGGAGCCGCGCTCGGCGAGCACCCCGGCCATGATCGGCGCCATCCGGGCGTCGGCCACGCCGGTCGCCTGCGCCTTGACCCGGGCGGGGTTGGTGAGCGGACCGAGGAAGTTGAAGGTGGTCCGGATGCCGAGCTCCTTGCGGGCCGCGGCCACATGGCGCAGCGCCGGGTGGAACTTCACCGCGAAGCAGAAGGTGATCCCGGCCTCCTCCGCGACCTCGACGACCCGCTGCGGGGTCAGCTGGAGATTGACGCCCAGCTTCTCCAGGACGTCGGAGGCGCCGCTCGCGCTCGACGCGGCACGGTTGCCGTGCTTGACGACCTTGGCGCCGGTGCCTGCCACGACGATCGCGGACATCGTCGAGATGTTGACGGTCTTGGCGCCGTCGCCGCCGGTGCCGACGATGTCCACGGACGGGCCGGGGACCTCGATCACATTGGCGTGCTCGTACATCGTCCGGACGAGGCCGGAGATCTCCTCGACGGTCTCGCCCTTGGCACGCAGCGCGACGGCGAAGCCGGCGATCTGGGCGTCGGTGGCCTCACCGCGCAGGATGCGGTCCATCGCCCAGGCGGTGTCCTCGGCGCTCTGGTCGCGGCCGGTCAGCAGTCCGTCCAGGACGGTGGGCCAGGAGCGGCCCGCCGACGTAGGTCCTCCAGCGGGGGTCGCAGCGCTCATGGCAGCTCCTGGTCAGTGCGTAACGGATACGACTCCACCCTATCGACCCACGGGGACGGCAAAGAGCCCCGTCCATCGAATGGACGGGGCTCCCGCTGTGGCGACCTTCTGGTCAGGTGATCAGTGGTGGCCGTGGCCGCTGGTGATCTCCTTGTACTCCTCTGCGGTCGGCTTGGCGATCTGGTGGTCCTCGCCGTAGTAGCCCTTGTTGAGCTTGACCCGGAGCTTCTCCATGCGACCGATCTTGCGCTCCACGCCGTTCTCGTCGACGAGGGGGCCGAGCTCGGCCGGCTTGTTCTGCTCGTGGGCCGTGAGCTTGTACAGCTCGCCCTGGCTGAGCGGCTGGTGCACCTCGACGAACTCGCCGTGCGGCAGACGCTTGATGATGCCGGACTCGCGACCGTGCAGCACCTTGTCCTTGTCCCGGCGCTGGAGGCCGAGGCAGATCCGCTTGGTGACGACGAACGCGATGACCGGTCCGGCGAAGAAGAAGATCCGGACGAACCAGGTGATCGAGTTCAGCGACAGGTGGAAGTGGGTCGCCCAGAGGTCGTTTCCACCACCGACGAGCATGATCATGTACGCGGTGATCCAGGCGACACCGAAGGCGGTGCGCGTCGGAGCGTTGCGCGGGCGCTGCGCGATGTGGTGCTCGCGCTTGTCGCCGGTGATCCACGACTCGATGAACGGGTAGACCGCGATCGCCGCGAGGACCGCCGGGAAGATCGCCAGCGGGATCATCACGCCCAGGACGAGCGTGTGGCCCCAGAGGTTGATCTCCCAGCCCGGCATGACACGGATCAGACCCTCGGCGAAGCCCATGTACCAGTCGGGCTGGGCGCCGGTGGAGACCTGGTCGGGCCGGTACGGGCCGAGCGCCCAGATCGGGTTGATCGAGGCGATCGCCGCGATGATCGCGATGACACCGAAGACCAGGAAGAAGAAGCCTCCGGCCTTGGCCATGTAGACCGGCAGCAGCGGCATGCCCACGACGTTCTTGTTCGTACGGCCGGGGCCCTCGAACTGCGTGTGCTTGTGGTAGAAGACCAGGATCAGGTGGGCGACCACCAGACCCAGCATGATGCCGGGCAGCAGCAGGACGTGCGCCGAGTAGAACCGGGCCACGAAGTCGCCGCCGGGGAACTCCCCGCCGAACAGGAACATCGACAGGTACGTGCCGATGACCGGCACGGACAGGATCGCGCCCTGCATGAAGCGGACACCGGTGCCGGAGAGCAGGTCGTCCGGGAGCGAGTAACCGGTGAAGCCGGTGAACATGCCCAGGAAGAACAGCAGGAAGCCGAACAGCCAGTTGATCTCACGCGGCTTGCGGAACGCGCCCGTGAAGAACACGCGCATCATGTGCACGAACATGCCGGCGAGGAAGATCAGCGCCGCCCAGTGGTGGATCTGCCGGATGAGCAGACCACCGCGCACATCGAAGGAGATGTGCATGGTCGAGTTGAACGCCTCGGACATCAGCTGTCCCTGCAGCGGGACGTAGCTGCCGTGGTACTCCACCTCGTTCATCGACGGGTGGAAGAACATCGTCAGGTAGACGCCCGTGAGGATGATGATGATGAAGCTGTAGAGGCAGATCTCACCGAGCATGAAGGACCAGTGGTCCGGGAAGATCTTCCGCATGTTGGCCTTGGCCAGGGAGTAGATCCCCAGGCGGCCGTCGGCCCAGTCGGCGACCCGCTCACCGGCGGGCGCCTTCTTCTTGGTGTCGGTCACAGTGCTCATCCGCGCTCCCAGAAGGACGGGCCGACGGGCTCGTCGAAGTCGCCGAGCGCCTCGAGGAAGCCCTTGTCGTTCACGCCGATCCGCAGCTGCGGAAGGGCGTGACCGGCCGGGCCGAAGATGACGCGGGCGCCGTCGGAGAGGTCGAAGGTGGACTGGTGGCACGGGCAGAGGACGTGGTGCGTCTGCTGCTCATACAGGGAGATCGGGCAGCCGACGTGGGTGCAGATCTTCGAGAAGGCGACGATGCCCTCGTGCCCCCACTCGAGCTCCTGCTTGTCCTTGATGTCCTCCGGCTGGATGCGGACGATCATCAGGGCGGCCTTGGCGATCTGGACCTGGAAGTCGTGGTCGTGCTCCGACAGACCCTCGGGCATGGCGAAGGTCAGCGAACCGACGGCGACGTCCTCGGGACGCAGCGGCTCGTGCGTGTTCATGTTGATGAGCTGCTTGCCCTTGGCCCACAGGGTGACCCGGAGCTTCTTCTCGGGCAGCGGGCCCATGTCACGCAGCAGCACGATGCCGGAGAGCGGTACGAGCGACAGCGCGCCGAACATCGTGTTGCGGATGAGCTTCCGACGGCCCATGCCGGATTCGGCGGCACCGGCCGCGAAGTCCGCCATGACCTTCGCCTTGGTCTCCGGGGAGGCCTGGATCGGGTGACGCTCGTCGGCGATCTCGACGTCGGACATCAGGGTGCGGGCCCAGTGGACCGCGCCCGCGCCGATGAAGAACAGCGCCAGACCGAGCGTCCACCCCAGGGCGAAGTTGAGCGCGGACACCCGGCCGAACGGCCAGATGTACACGATCTTGTCGACCGGGAAGATCACGTACGAGGCGATGAAGCCGATCGTGGCCAGCATCGACAGCGTGAACATGAAGGCGACCGCACGCTCGGACCGACGGGCGGCCCGCTCGTCGATGTCCTGGATGCGCGGCTTGTGGGGCGGAAGGCCCGGGTCCGCGAACGGGTCGTCGAGGACCTTCACCGCGCCGTGCGCGGTGTCCTGCTCAGCGGGCAGGTTCTCTTCTGGAATCTCTTGGCTACTCATGACTTCTTGGCCTTAGCGGTGTGGGCCGCGACCCAGACGGCAACTGCGATCAGCGCACCGAGACCGAAGACCCAGGCGAACAGACCCTCGCTGACCGGGCCGAGGCCGCCGAGCGAGAGCCCGCCGGGGCTGTCGGCCTTTTCGCCGTTGACGGCCTGGACGTACGCGATGATGTCCTTCTTCTCCTTCTCCGGCATGGTCGTGTCCGGGAAGGAGGGCATGTTCTGCGGGCCGGTCTGCATGGCCTCGTACAGGTGCTTCGGGCTCACGCCTTCGAGGTTCGGGGCGTACTTGCCGTGCGTGAGCGCGCCGCCCTCACCGGTGAAGTTGTGGCACTGGGCACAGTTGGAGCGGAACAGGTCGCCACCACGGGCGATGTCGGCCCCGTCGGGGCTGTACTGCCCCTCCTTCGGCGTGATCGGGCCGGCACCGAGGGAGGCAATGTACGCCGCGAGCTGATCGATCTCAGCCTGCGTGTAGATGACCTTCTTCTTCGGCACCTGGGCGCCCGGCTGCTGGGCCGGCATACGGCCCGTGCCGACCTGGAAGTCCACGGCCGCGGAGCCGACGCCGACCAGGGAGGGGCCGTCGGAGGTGCCCTGACCGCCGGTTCCGTGGCAGCTGGCGCAGCCGACGGCGTAGAGCTTCTGGCCCTCCTCGATGGCGAGGGACTGGGCGGTTTCATCGGCCTTCGCCGTGCCCGCAGGCGCGAACGCGGCGTACAGCCCCCCGGTGGCCGCCAGCGCGAGGAGTAGGACGACGACCGCCGCCAGCGGATGGCGTCGTCGTGCGGAGAGCTTTTTCACGGATTACCCCGGTGTCAGGATCTTCTGCGTCGATGCTTGCTGGATGTGCTCGGGTCCCGGGACCCGATTACTTGATCATGTAGATCGTGGCGAAGAGGCCGATCCAGACGACATCGACGAAGTGCCAGTAGTAGGACACGACGATGGCGGCGGTTGCCTGCTCGTGAGTGAACCTCTTGGCGGCGTACGTCCGGCCCAGGACCAGCAGGAAGGCGATGAGACCGCCCGTCACGTGCAGGCCGTGGAAGCCGGTGGTCAGGTAGAACACCGAGCCGTACGGGTTCGACGAGAGCGAGAGCCCCTCGTGCTTGACCAGCTCGGTGTACTCGAAGACCTGGCCGCCGATGAAGATCGCACCCATCACGAACGTGATGATGAACCACGTCCGGAGCTTCTTCACATCGCCCCGCTCCGCGGCGAAGACGCCGAGCTGGCAGGTGAGCGAGGAAAGCACCAGGATCGTGGTGTTGGTCGCCGAGAAGGGGAAGTTCAAGGCCGAGGCCTGTTCCTCCCAGAACTCGGGACCCATCACCGATCGCAGGGTGAAGTACATCGCGAAGAGGGCCGCGAAGAACATCAGCTCGGAACTCAGCCAGATGATGGTTCCGACGCTGGTGAGGTTCGGTCGATTGACCGACGGGTGCGCGTGCCCGGTTTCTACTGTCGTTACTGTCGCCACGACCGACATTATGTCGGTCGCTTATCCCGCCCTCACTCCGGGGGGTGCCG
Organism: Streptomyces sp. NPDC056222; assembly: GCF_042264065.1. Classification (NCBI taxonomy): domain Bacteria; kingdom Bacillati; phylum Actinomycetota; class Actinomycetes; order Kitasatosporales; family Streptomycetaceae; genus Streptomyces; species Streptomyces sp. NPDC056222. The sequence goes on from NZ_JBHJTL010000111.1 coordinate 23,472, forward strand.
TTCGGAGTGTCAGGGGCGTGTGTCCAGCCCGAACGGCCCATCGAAGCGGTCTCCCTGGCGGTGTCGAACCGGTGTTGACGGGGTGTGGGACGGAGTAGCATCCGCCGCATCGGTTGATGACCTTCACGGAGGAACGATGCAGTCGAGCGCCACGGTCCTGGTCTACAGCGACGACGCGAACACGCGGGAGCAGGTGCGCCTGGCTGCGGGGCGCAGGCCCGCGGCCGACGTTCCGCCGGTCGAGTTCTTCGAATGCGCGACACTCCCGGCCGTCCTGAAGCGCCTGGACGAGGGTGGTATCGACGTCTGCGTCCTGGACGGCGAGGCCGTGCCGGCGGGCGGGATGGGCGTGTGCAGGCAGATCAAGGACGAGGTCTTCCACTGCCCGCCGGTGCTGCTCCTGATCGGCCGCCCGCAGGACGCCTGGCTGGCCACCTGGAGCCGTGCGGACGCCGCTGTCACTCTTCCGGTGGAACCGGTCGAGTTCGCGGCGTCCTTGGCGGCCCTGCTGCGTTCACGGCTGTCCATCGACGCCTGACGGCTAGATCGACGGCTGCAGGCGGGTCGTGTCGGGCTGGTGGGCGGCGCTCTTGGTGTCGGCCACCAGGGCGCTGCCCTGACGCCACTTGTCCCAGGCCACGTTCCAGTCACCGAATCCGTTCCCGAACGGGTCCATCATGTCGCCGATGCTGTTGACGGTCTGCACGATGTCGCCCGGACGGACGGTCTCGAAGAACCAGGCCGCGTTGCCCGTCGACATGCCGACACAGCCGTGGCTGACGTTGGCGAACCCCTGTGAGCCCACGGACCAGGGCGCGGCGTGGACGTACTCACCGCTCCAGGTCACCCGTGTCGCGTAGTAGACGGGCAGGTCGTACGACTCCGAACTGCCTTCCGCGATGCCGACGCTGGTGCCCCGCATCCGGACGTAGTACTCCTTGCCGAGGACGACTTTGATGCCGTTGCGGGTGGAGAAGCCCGGTTTGCCGGTGGTCACCGGCATGGTTTTGATCACTTCTCCGTTGCGCCGCACGGTCATGGAGTACGAGCCGGCGTCCGCGATGGCCTCGATCCGGTCGCCGATCTTCAGCTTCAACGGCTTCGACTCCCCGCCGTACAGCTTGTCGCCGACCTTGACGCCCGCCAGGTTGCCGGTGACCGAGACCGACGCGCCCGCGGGCCAGTACTCCTTCGGGCGGAAGTGCAGCTTCTTGTCGTCCACCCAGTACCAGGAGCCCACGACGGCGGGCGTGGAGCGGACCTTCAGGGCCCGTTCGACGACCGCCCTGGCCGCCTTGTCCTTGACGGGGACGCTGAGCTCGGCCGTGATGGGCTGTCCGACGCCGTACGTGCCCGCCTCCGGGCCGAACGTCGCGGTCAGGCCCCGCTTGGCGGGGGCCGTCTCGAACGTGAACGTACGGGTGCCAGGGGCGCCGTCCTCGTCCTCCGTGGAGACCTTGACGGTGTAGCGGGCGCCGGCCACCAGCGAGCTCGTGGAGCGCCAGCGCTGGCCGTCCGCGGTGAGCTCGCCCGCCAGGTGGTGCCCGGTCTCGTCGACGGCGGTCACATCGGTGATGCGGCCGTCGTCGCCCTTGGCCGTGATCTCCAGCGCCTTGTCCGGGTCGGCCTTCTTGCCGTCGTCGGGGGCGTTGAAGGAGACCTGCTCCGCGGCGTCGTAGGGCTTCGTGGACAGCGGGTGGCCGTCGGTGCCCGCGCAGGCACCGGCGCTGACGGTGACCAGGAGGGCCAAAAGGGTGCAGCTCAGAACAGTCCGAATGCGCGGCGTGTCGTTCATGACATCACCGTAAGAACAATCCTCGCGCCCAGCGCGTCGAGTGCTGCAAACGAGGGGCCCGGACACATCGGGTGACGAAGTGTCCGGGCCCCACCGGGTGTTACGGGGTGCTGCTTACGCAACTGGTTCTGGTTGTAACCGCGGTAGAAATCGAACACCCAGCCGAACAGACCCA
>NZ_JBHJTL010000112.1:0-25252 GCF_042264065.1 Streptomyces sp. NPDC056222
GGGTTACCGCGAACCGGGGCGCTGGTGGGCGCCGATGTCGGTCGTGCCGTGCAGGCGGTTGCCGAAGTAGTCGTGCCCGCCGGCGTTCTCGATCGGCGTGCCCGCACCGAGGGCCGGGGAGCCCGGACGCAGCCGCAGGTCGCGCGGGCTCTCCGGGGTGGCGTCGAGGAACTCCGGGTCGGCGGTGACGGCGTTGGCGTCGCTCGCCGGTACGGCGCCCACGCCCACGTAGAGGTTGTGGTCGTAGGTGTTGAGCGCGTCGACGATGGGGGAGCCGCCCTCGGCGGTGCTGACGAAGATGTTGTTGCGGAAGGTGACCCCTCCCTTGCCGTTGTCGCTCACCATGGCCGTGCCCGTCTCGCCGGTCACGACGGTGTTGTTGTAGACCTGCGTGTTGGTCGTGGCGGCCGGGCAGACCACGGAGATGACGCCGTACGGCGGGCTCCATGTGTTGCGGTCGCCGATGCTCACGTTGTAGCGGAAGACGTTGTCGGCCGACGTCATACCGGTGGCGTTGCAGACGAGCAGGAAGCCGCCCTCGTTGTCGTGGCTGTAGTTGTACTGGTAGACGTTGCGGTTGTTCCCGCCGTCGAAGTCGAAGGCCTGCGAGTCGAGCGTCCCGTGGCCGCCGGTGACCTCGTTGTACTGGTACACCGCGTCGTCGAAGTTCCACGCCCAGATGCCGACGTTGTAGCCGGCGGAGCGCATGTTGAACCCGTCGACGTAGTTGTGCTCGACGAGCGCGTGGTGGCCGTGCTGGAGCACGATGCCGTCGCCGCCGACGTCGATCACCTTGTTGTTGCGGATCGTGAGGTCGGTGTTGGGCGCCCAGCCCGGTGCGCCGCTGTGGGGGTGTTCGGGACGCCTGCCCCAGCTGGACGCGGTGGAGATACCGGTCCGGTCCACGTGCTGAACGGTCGAGTCGGTCACCGTGATCCCGTCGAAGCGGGTCGGGGTCGCCGTGCCACGCACGACGAAGAGGATCCCGCCCGACGGATCCGGGTCCTTGTGGTCGGAGCCGTTGACGTCGTGCACGTCCACGTCGTCGACGACGTAGTGCTCGCCCGTGCCGAAGTCCGTGAGACGGAACAGGATGCCTGCGCGGCGCTCCGTCGGCCCCGGTGCGGCGCCCTTGTTGGAGACGTCGAGGTTGCGCAGCTCCCACTGCTCGACGTTCTCCAGCAGGACGGCGGCACGGGCGCCGCCGCCCCGGATACGGGGCTTCGCGCCCTTCCCGTACGCGTCGACCTTGACCGGTGCGCCTTCGGCTCCTGACCCGGTCGGGGCGAACACACCGTCGCAGGTGCTGCCGCGCCGGAACAGGATCCGGTCACCGGCTCCGTACGTGACGGCACTCGCCTTCTCCAGCGAGTCCCAGGCGGAGCCCGGTGACGTTCCGGAGGCGCTGTCGGAGCCTGAGCCGCAGTCGATGAAGTACGTCGTGCCGGCGTGGCGCCCGCCGGCGCCGGCCTGCGTACTCGCCACGGCGGGCAGGGCGCCCGCCGTGGCCGAGAGCACCACGGCGAGAAGTGCTCTCGTGCCCCAACTGGTCATCCGCATGGAGCGTTCCCCTCTGTCGGTACGTGGCGGTTCGGTGGGGGGAGGCTTCCAGGGCTCGCGCGGTCCGGGCCATGCACAGAACAACCGGGACCTTGTGTTTCTGTCGCCGCCTCACGGGGCGGACTTGACCCTCACGTTGCGTGAGGCCGAAGGGTGGTGTGCATGAGCGACTACTACAACGCGTTCGAGACGAGTCCCGTGCCCGCTCCCGGCCCGGATGCCGTGCCGCCGGAGCCGTTCCGCGGCATCTACGGAATGCCCGCCTTCGTGACGATCCCGACGACCGACGTGGCGGCGTCGGTGGACTTCTGGACTCGTGGGCTCGGGTTCTTCGAGCTCTTCAGCATCCCCGGCACGCTGGTGCATCTGCGCCGGTGGGCGTTCCAGGACGTACTCCTCGTCCAGGCGGACAGCGTTCCGGAGGGGGCACCGGCGATGAGCGTCAGCTTCGCGTGCGTGCTCAGCCAGGTCGATTCCCTTGTCGAGGCCTGCCGTGCACTGCGCCCGAACGCGGTCGACGGTCCACGGGACACCCCCTGGAACACCCGCGACGTGGAGGTGATCACACCCGAGAACGCACGGGTCGTCCTCACCGCGGCGAAGCTCTTCGAGCCGGACAGTCAGGAGGCACGGAACCTCGAAGCCATCGGGATCACACCGCCGGGCGTCGCCCGCGGCGACAGCGGCGACAGCGGCGACAGCGGTGGCAACGGCGGCAGCGGTGGCAACGGCGGCACCGGCGGCACCGGCGACAATGGGGACCATGCCTGATGTCACCGACGCCGACGGTCTGACCGTCGGTCAGGTCTCCAGTCGGCTGGGCGTGACGGTCCGCGCGCTGCACCACTGGGACGAGATCGGTCTGGCGCGACCGTCGCTGCGCACGACCGCCGGATACCGGCTCTACACCGCCGGTGATCTGGAACGCCTGAACCGCATCGTCGTCTACCGCGCGCTCGATCTCGGCCTGGACAGGATTCGGAACATCCTGGACGACTCGGCCGCAGACGCGGCAGGCGCATTGCGGGCGCAGCGCACCCAGGTTGCCGAACGGATCGACCGCCTCCAGCGGCTCGGCGACGGACTGGACCGGATGATCGACGCCCACGAGCGCGGCCTGCTGCTGACCGTCGAGCAGCAGGCCGCGATCTTCGGCCCCGAGTGGGACCCGGACTGGCCCGCCCAAGCCCGTCGGCGTTACGGAGACACGACGCAATGGCAGCAGTACGCCGAACGCTCGGCCTCTCGCGGTCCGGAGGAATGGCAGGCCGTCGCCGACGCCCAGGCCGACCTCGACCGCGCGCTCGGGGAGGCGATGGACGCGGGCGTCACACCGGGTAGCCCGGAAGCGAACCGACTCGCCGAGCGGCACCGCGAAGTCTTCGCCTCGTACTTTCCCCTCACCAGACAGATGCAGGTCTGCCTCGGCCGCAGGTACGAGACCGATCCGGGATTCGCCGCCCACTACGACGGCATCCGCGCGGGCCTGGCCACGTGGTTCCGCCAGATCGTCGACGCCGCCGCGCGCGCCCACGGGATCGACCCGGACAGCGCGACCTGGCAGTAGAGCGCGGGATGTCTGGGGGCGGCCCGGGGCGAACCCGGGACCTGACCGACGGCCAGGCTCCGCCGATGGCCAAGAGTGACCTGCCTGCGCCGGCCGCGCGCACGCTTGCCAAGTCCGTCGGAGGTGGTCAGGGAGAGGTCAGTCCCTCATGCCATCATCCTCACGTGCTGAAGATCCCTGGATACGAAGACCGCCCTCTGGTTCAGGGCTCTGCCTACCTGGACGACCCGCTCTTCTGGCCCGTTCACCTCGGTTCCTGCCTGCGAGGTGAGGACGCGCAGCGAGCCGCGTTCGGTGCCGACTGGGACGCGGCCACGGACTTGGTTCACGTACTGTCCGCCGAGCGCGAGTGGCCGGTGTTCAGCGTGCCACTGCTGTCCGGGCACACGATCCACGTGGTCTACCGCAACATCGTGGGAGAGCACGGGGTGGACTATCTGATGCATCACCCGGCGTGGCCGGCAGTGGAGACCGTTGCCGTGGACGACGGTCACTTCATGGGGCCTGGCATGGCCTGGCCGGAACTGCTTTCCGTTGCCCGGCAGTCGGTGACAGAGGACGTTGACGACGCCCACGCCCGTCTCCTGCTGCTCTTCCCCACACTCGGCGACGCGCTGCTTCCCGACGACGCGGTCACTGCCCTCACGGCCGCGCTCGCCGCCCTCACCGCGATCGAGGAGCCCGCCGAGGTGGCGAGGATGCTCCTTGAGAACCAGGGCCAATGGACACCTGCCCACTGGAGGCAGGCGGACGGCGTCATGATCAACGACGGAGGGTACTCGTACCGAAACCCGAGCAACGCCTTCGCTCTGCCTCAAGGGCGCCTTCGGGAGATCAGTGACGCCCTGAACGGCAGGGAAGCGACGGCTCACCAGCTCTGATCCGTATCGGCCGGGTGAGCGCCGGGCCATACTTCGTCCTGTGCGCATGGACGGACGCTCTCGACTGGCCCTGCGGTGCGGAATCTGGATCGGCGCCGTGCTCACCGCCCCCTTGCTGCTCGTAGCCGGCGGTCCGGCGTACGAACGCTTCATGCGCCACCTGTGCCGCGAAGAGGGCCCGGGGCTCCTGTCCAAGGAGGAGGGCTGGGTGCATCCGGGCTACTTCGTGGTGACCAACGGCCTGGTCCTGGCTCTGACCTGGCCGACCCGCCGCGGCCGGATGCTGAGAACGGGCTCTACGCGCTGAAGCCCGTCCTGCTGGTGCTGGACTGCTTCACCCCGCCCTGAACGCGGCCGGCAGGCGCCTGCCAAGGGGCGTTGTCGGTGCCTGTGGGCACACTGGCGGCCATGAGCCACTCCTCGTCCATCGCAGCCCCTACGCCCCACCGTCCGCTCGTCTGGGTGGAGTCGATGGGCGGCCCTCTGATCGTCGTCCCCGCCTCGGCGCTGGAGGCATGGCACGGATGCACGGGGAACGGGATGGTCGCGGGGGACGAGACCGATGTGGACGACTACGACAGGGCCTGCGCGGTGGACGATCTCGCCGGCGTGATCGCCGTGATTGAGAGCGGGGCGCAGGCCGTGGTGTTGGGCGACGAGCCGGCAACCACGTGCTACCTGCCCGAGCATCGCGTCTTCCTGCGCCGGCTTGCCGCTGACTCCGAAGCCGGGCTCAGGGCCGCGGCCGAAGCGGTTCTCGCGGATCCTGCCACGCAGTGGGAGGAATGCGGGGTGTGGGTCACGGACGGTCCCGCAGTGCTCATGGATTCTGCCGAGGCAGGGGCTGACCTGACCGTGGAGTATCCGGATGGGGGACTGCCTGCACAGGCGCCGGTTCCCCTGGCCGCCGGACGCTGGAGGGTTCGCGCAGTCCACGCCAAGGCGGACGAGGAGAACCGGGTCGGCCTGGTCCAACTCCTGCCAGCAGGAGGCTGATCGGGAAGGACTTGTGCGGAGGGTGCCTTGTCCGGCGGTCAGGGTCGTCCGAGGAGCACTCGATCCTGGCATTCGCCGTGAGTGACCGCCGGCTCAAGATTCGGGGTGCGTGCCTGCTGCGCTGCGGGTCTCGGAACGACGGGCAGCGGCGGGGTTTCTGCTGTCGCACTCAGGGAGACGGGCCGTCACGGCCTTGAGGAGGCGGTCTTCCTCGGCCGCAAGCAGAACCTCGAGCAGCCGCCCATCCACGTTGCACACCAGCATGGAGAGCTCGGCAACGACGGTGACCCGGGTGTCCGGAGTTCCGAGCTGCAGCTTCGAGACGGCGCCGTCTGCGGTGGAAACGAAGACACCCTCGGGCTTCACCGTCAGGTGAGCACGGCGTCGACCTCCGCCGGAGTTGCGGAATCGTGCGGCACACCGGATACGGACGGTTTCCCCGCGGTTCAGCGCGGCGACCCTCCGGGACATGCGCACGCTGCGCCATCGCTTCTGTATCCGGTGGAGGAGGGGCTGGGCGACGATCACGAGAAGCACCAGGACCGAGACGGTCTCCCACATGAACGGCTCCCGTGTCGGCCCAGCATTTCCGTGATCAAGAAGGACCTGAGGATCCTCCACAGATCCTGCACCTCAGAACGATCCTATGGTCCGGGCCCCTCGGCCTGCGCGGCCCCAGCCAGTGCCTTGCGCAGCGGCTAGCTGTTGGGGTGGTAGCGGCAGGACGAATCGTCGCAGGAGGTGGGTACCTCCCACCGGCTGCCGATGCGGTGCAGTAGGCCCTGATCCGCAGGCCGGGACGGGAGGTTGCACAGGATTTCGGTGGGGGAGTAGATCGGGCGCGCGTCGTCCTCGATGTGCTCGGGGTCGGTGTAGTGGAATTCCTCCCGGCGTTCCCATGGCGGGGTGACGTGCGGCCGGTGGTCGAGGGGGTTGTCGTCGGCGAAGGAGGGGTGAAACCGCCACTGGGTGCCGAAGGCGCGGTTGTGGACCTCGCCGAGGTACCAGGCCGCAACCGCGACCAGGGGCGTGTCCATCACCTTCCGGGCCTGAGAGGGGCTGTCGAACGCGTCCCGGATGAGCGCTTCGAGCCGGGGGAGAGAATCCACGGTGAAGTCCCACGGCCCCCGGTCGGCGCGTTCCTTCGCCCAGGAGGGGAATCCGGTGCGCTGCTGTTCCAGCCACTTCTCCAGCACCGGGTTGTGGGCGCTGACGTGGTCTCGGGTCTTCTCTTCGCGCAGGTACTCGGCGTACTCGTCCTCGTCCATGTCGCGCGGGTCGGTCCACTCCATGCCCCGAGACTAGGCGAACCATGTGTGTGCGGTGTAAAGATCCCGCATAGCACGTGAGTTGTCGGTGTGCCGTAAGTAATTCCAGGGCGGGCAGGGGGAGTTGAGGTCCTAGGGTGGGATGCTCCCGCACAGGCGCCGACTGACCACGGGGGCCCGTGGCGCCACGCGAGGAAATCCGACTGACCTGGGGGCCCCCAGGGGGTTTTCGTGACCCAACACATACGTTCCCGACGCCGTTGGTGGGCGCGGGCAGCGATCGCGCTGGCCTGCGCCGGCGCCGTCTCGCTGACCGGGCTGCCCGGCTGGGACCAGGCCGAGGCGAAGGCGAAGCCGCCGCTGAAGCAGGGCAAGCGGTGCGACGAGGAGTACAAGGACTTCTACGACTTCTCCGACGTCGTGGAAGGCGGCCTCCCGGCCGACGGGTACGTCCGGCCGGACGCGGAACGCGACTCGTACGACTACGTCAACGGGCAGAAGCAATGGGACGGCCTGGCCGCGCCGACCGCTGATGAGCTCAACGAGATCAGCGACAACCCGGACGACTACAAGAAGGGTGACAAGCGGCGGGTCTGGGCCTACTACAAGAAGGCGCAGAAGACGGCCCAGTGGAAGGGGGTGCCGTTCGAGACGTACCGGGACGACTTCTACATCCCCAAGGGCGGCAACGACCCCCGCGGCAAGGCGTACATGGCCAAGCTCGTCTACGACTTCGGCCTGGTGGGTCCGGACTGGATCTGCGAGAAGGAGTTCGAGGTCATCGACCCGGACACCAAGGAACGCTACGTACGGCGTGCGGACGCCTACAACCAGCGCACCGGGGAGATCGTCGAGGGCAAGTCGAACGACAAGCCCGACCCGACGCAGCGCCCCAAGGACAAGGCGCTGCTGAGGGACCCGAACCACCAGGACAAGAAGATCACCTACGCGTACGGGCGCGAGACGAAGGGCGGCGCGAAGAACCACGACGCCGACCTGAGGAAGATCGCCCCGGACCGGGTCAAGAAGATCTCGTACAAGGCGGACGCGGTCGAGAAGGCCCCGAGCGGTACGTCGAACAGCCCGACGCGGCGTGTCGATCCGTACATGAACGCCAAGCCCGGCACCAGCACCGGTTCCCGGGGCGGCGGCAACGACATGATCCAGAAGTCGCCGGAGAACCCGAAGCAGCTCGCCGACCGGCTTCAGCGCATCGGCCGTATCCCTGGCATCTCCCAGATGCCCTCCCCGGGCGGCATCGACTTCTCCACCCTGGAACTCCAGTACGTCGGCGCGCCCGTGAAGGGCAAGGGCCTGGACTACTCCTTCGGCGCGAAGGAGGACCCCGACAACGACACCGTCGGCTGGGGCGGCAGGGCGAACGCGCAGATGGCCTCGGACGCGTTCTTCACGTGGCTGGCGCTGACGCCGGACAAGTTCTGGGTGAACCTCAACCCGGACACCCCCGGCACGATCATGGACGACAAGTTCGCGGCCACGGACGCCGGCCGGGTGCTGCTGGAGGCCGACCTCCGGCTCAAGCACGACTTCTTCAAGGCGATGGACCCCAAGACGGCCCTGGGCAAGAACACCTGGGACAGCCTGTCCAAGGTCAACGGCTGGCCGTGCCTGACGTCGACGCGGAACTGGATCGAGCCGAAGACGGCGAAGGTCCGCGAGCAGGACGGCGGGATCTACATCCTCGACGCGCCGCTCAAGCTCCAGTCGGAGTACGCCGACGTCAACACCCCCGGCCCCGGCGAGGGCAAGCCCTGCCAGGACTCGCTGACCAAGGCCGAGATCGAGCACAACGAGCGGGTGTTCCGCTCCACGATCGTGCCCGAGGTCGAGAAGTGGATCAACGAGGCGCCGCAGTATGCCGACCTGCGCCGGGTCTACAAGTCCCGGGTGGCGGCCGAGTTCGTCCGTCAGCAGGACGCCAAGCAGCCGACGGACTACCGCACCATCATCAACAGCAACAACGTGGAGCAGTGGCCGATCCGCGCCCCGCACCAGGACTGGAAGAAGACCGACGTCTTCGAAAAGTACGTCAAGGTCTTCAAGGAGGGTGAGTTCAAGTACGAGCTCACCAAGGGTCAAGAGGTCTGGGTCATCAGCGTCGGCGGCGTGGACCTGTCCAAGCAGCCCAAGCGGAACGTCTCCCAGGCCGAGTTCCGTCTCCAGAACCGCCACCTGCCCCGCCAGACCAAGACCTCGGTGAAGGCCCTCACCGACGACACCGAGCGGGAGCGGCTGCTCCTCCTCGGGGGCAACAGCGCCGGGCAGAAGGACGACGACGGAGGCACCACCCCCAACCCCACCCCGACCCCGACGGACAAGCCGACCGATCAGCCGTCGACCCCGGCCCCCACCACCCCGGGCCCCGGTGACGGCACGACGGCCCCGCCGGCGAACAAGCCGGACCCGGACGGCGACCTCGCCGACACCGGCTCCAACACCCCCATCGGCCTGATCGCCGGCATCGCGGCGGCGATCGTCGCCCTCGGCGGTGGCCTGATGTGGTGGATGCGCCGACGCAAGACCCTCGACGGGTAGCTGAACAGGCAGTACACGCCTCTTACGGAAGGGCCCCAACCCACACGCCTCGGCGGGGTTGGGGCCCTTCTGCGAGATCGTCTGCGTTTCGGAGCCGGATCAGTCCCGGTTGCCGTCGGACGGTGCAGCCAAACGGCCCGGAGCGTGATCGCTCCGGGCCGTTTCGCCTGGTGCCCCCGGCAGGATTCGAACCTGCGACACCCGCTTTAGGAGAGCGGTGCTCTATCCCCTGAGCTACGAAGGCATTCCTGGTCGGTCGGTCCTCGGGCGCCGCCGGGTGGGGTCCTCGTGGACCTTTCCCGGGCGGGCGACCTGGTAGCCCACTGACCGCTGACAGCCTAGCGGATCGGGCTGTGCGGGTGCGCCCCGCATGAGGGATCATGTCCGGGCGCCCGCGTCGATGGGTGGGTGACCTGCGGAAAGGTCAGCTTGCCGCTCTCTTGAAGAGCTCGCCGATGCGTGCCTCGTCGGCTGCCGTCAGCTTCGTCAGGGCGAAGGCCGTCGGCCACATCGAGCCCTCGTCGAGGTTCGCCGGGTCGTTGAAGCCGAGCGTGGCGTATCTCGCCTTGAACTTCGCCGCGCTCTGGAAGAAGAAGACGACCTTGCCGGCCTTGGCATACGCAGGCATCCCGTACCAGAGCTTCGGCGTGAGGTCCGGCGCGCTCTCCTTGGCGATCGCGTGGATGCGCTCGGCGAGGGCGCGGTCCTCGTCCGGCATCTCGGCGATCTTCGCGAGCACCTCGGTCTCCGGGTCCGCCTTGGCCGCGCGCGGGCGGCGCGTCGAGGACTTCAGCTCCTTGGCGCGCTCCTTCATCGCGTCGCGCTCCTCGGCCGTGAAACCGTCGTACTTCTCGTCGGACTTCTGCGTGTCGCTCATGGCAGTTCCTCTTCCGTTGGTCGGTGTCCGTGTGGAGCGGGAGAGCGGTGGTGTCAGGCGAGCCAGTGGCCGTCGCGCATCAGGTCGCGGCCTCGCAGCTCGTTCGCCTCCCGCCACGCCTGGATGCGCCGTGGGCGGATCCGGAAGTACTGGTAGGGCTGGTCGAGTTCGCGCGGGTCGAAGCCGGTCCTGGCGGCGAACGCGTCGCCCGTCCCCGGGGCGAGCTCGGCGATGTCCACCGGCTCGGCGGTGCCGTCGACGAGGACCACGTCGCGCGTCGGTCCGAGCCCGAGGCGTACCTGGCCGTCCGCCAGCAGGTTGCGGCCGGTGATCGAGGCCCGTGGCGTAGATATGAGGAACGCCGTTCCGTCCCAGAGGTACGAGAGGGGGATCAGATGGACTCCCGGGGAGTCCGAGGAGCCCGGCGTCGCGACCCAGAGGTCGACGTCGTTCTCCAGCCTGTCGCGCGTGTCCTTCAGGCGCTCCTCGAGCCCGCGCGGCGGTGCGTCCGTCATGCTTCCTCCCAGGCGAAGCCGTCAGGGTCGGTGAACGCGCTGCCCGTGGTGCCCAGCGCGATCCGGTGCGATCCGGTGCCGTCGACGGGGACGCCGACGTCCTTGGCGAGTGCGCGGCGGCCGTACAGCGCCAGCTTGACCGGGCTCGAGTCCGCGGTGGCGAACTCGACGTACTTGCGGCCGAAGCTCTTCGTCACCCTGAGGCCCTGGTCGACGTAGAACTGCTTGCTCTCGGCCACGTCCGCGGCTCCGATCAGCAGCACCATCTCGTCGATCTTCCGGGTCGCCGGGCCGGTGTCCTTCTTCGCCGACGTGGCGATCTTCCAGATCGCTCCGTCCGGGGCCTGGACGACGCCGCCGTAGCCCCAGAACGACTTCGACGCGGGCTTCAGCACCGTGGCGCCGGCCTCGACGGCGGCGTCGACGAAGCCGCGGACGTCGGCCGGCTGGGACACAGTGAGCGACAGCGAGAAGCCGCGGAAGCCGGTCGTCGGCTCTTCCGAGGCCCGCAGGCGGACCCGGCTGCCCAGACCGAAGGCGGAGTAGAAGCGTTCGGCGGCCGCTACGTCGGTCACCTCGAGGGTGAGGGATTCGATGGAGGCGGTGGGGGTGGTGGAGGTCGTTGAGTTCATGGCATTCACGCTAGTTCCGGCTCCCTCGGCAGTGCTTCTCGATTCCTGACCGGTCCGGTGCCGGGCGGTGCCTTTTCGACGACTCCGGTTCCGGCTGGTGCCTTTTCGACCGGTCCGGCTCCGAGCGGTGCCGTTCCGGCCGGTCCCGTCACCGCGCGGCGCCGGTACTCGTCGGGTTCCATGCCGACCAGCTCGGTGAAGTGCGCGCTGAACGTGGCCGGCGACGAGCAGCCGACCGCGGAGCCGACCTCGGCCACGCCGAGGTCGCCGCGCCGCAGCAGCACCGTCGCGCGCTCGATGCGACGCGTCATCAGATAGGCGTAGGGCGAACCGCCGTAGGCGAGCCGGAACTGCCGGCTGAGGTGCCCGGCCGGCATGTTCGCGTCCCGGGCGAGGCTCTCGACGTCCAGCGGGCGGGCGTACTCCCGGTCGATCCGGTCGCGGACGCGGCGCAGGTGCGTGAAATCGCTCAGTCGCTGCGCGGCGGTGCGGGCGCGCGACCATGCGGGGTGACACATGGGTGAGCTCCTTTCGTCCAAGCGGGCGGTGGCGAGGTGCTCAGCGAAGCTCTTGGATGCGGATCAGGTTCCCGGCGGGGTCGCGGAAGGCGCAGTCGCGGATGCCGTACGGCTGCTCCGTCGGCTCCTGGACCACCTCGGCGTCGGCGGCCTGGACCTTCGCGAAGGTGCCGTCGAGGTCGGGGGTGGCCAGCAGGATCCAGCCGTAGGTGCCCTTGGCCATCATCTCGAGGATGGTGCGGCGCTCGTCCTCGGTGATCCCGGGGTCGGCGGCCGGCGGCGCAAGGAGGATGGACGTGCCGGGCTGGCCGACGGGGCCGACCGTGATCCAGCGCATCTTGCCCTGGCCGACGTCGCTGCGGACCTCGAAGCCGAGGGCGTCGCGGTAGAAGGCCAGAGAGGCGTCCGGGTCGTCGTGCGGAAGGGCGGTGGTGTTGATCGTGATGTCCATGGTCGTCACGCTAACTCGGCCTGGATGAGCGGCGCTTCTCCAATACTGATCCGTTCGGGCGGCAGTCGGTCGTCCCGTGCGAGGCGGTGCCCGGGCCTTGATCCGCGCCGTGATCCGGGCACTGATCCAGGCCGTGATCCATGCCCTTCTGACCTGCGGCGACGGGTGGTACGTTCCGGGACAGGGCAGGACGGGACGGAGCGTGTCGTGGAGAGGGTGGACGTGCGCGGAGCAGAGACGGCCATGGGCATCGGTGCCCGGTTGGCCGCGCCCGGCGGGCCCTTCGCGGTCGAGGACGGGGTGTACGTCGGCGGCCCCCGCACCCTGCGGGAGTTCGTGGAGGCCACCTGGGCCTACGGCGACCAGGTCTTCCTGGTGTCCGAGGACGGGGAGCTGACCTACCGGGAGTTCTTCGACGCCGCCTGCGGGCTCGCCCGGCGCTTCGGCGAGGTGTACGGGCTGCGGCAGGGGGACCGGGCCGCCGTCGCGATGCGGAACCATCCCGAGTGGCAGATCGCCTTCTGGGCGGCCCAGCTCGCCGGCCTCGTCGCCGTGCCCCTGAACGCCTGGTGGACCGAGGAGGAGCTCGCGTACGCCCTCGACGACTGCACGCCCCGGATCCTTCTCGTCGACGGCGAGCGGGTCGAGAGGGTCCGGCGGTGGGCGGGCGAGCACGACGTGCCCGGCATCGTCTTCCACGGGGAGGCGCGGGAAGGCTTCCAGGAGTACGTACGAGACACCGATCCGCTACTCGGGCCGCCGCCCGTCGACGTGCTGCCCGAGCACGACGCCACCATCATCTACACCTCCGGGACCACCGGCCGGCCCAAGGGCGCCGTCGCCACCCACCTCGCGCAGGCCGGGGCCGCGATGAACCCGCGGTACTACGCCGCCGCCTCCGCCCTCGGCCGCGGCACGGTCCCCGGGCAGGGGCCGACGCCCGTCTCGCTCACCACGTTTCCGTTCTTCCACGTGGCGGCGTTCACGTCGTTCTACTCGGTCATGGCCGCCGGCGGGACGCTCGTCCTGATGCGGAAGTGGGACGCGGACGAGGCACTGGAGCTGATCCGGCGCCACCGGGTCACGCACTACGCCGGTGTGCCGACGACCGCCCTGCAGCTGCTCGACCGGGCGGAGGAGACGGGCGATCCGCTGGAGAGCCTCGTCATGCTCAACACCGGGGGCGCCGCCGCCCCGCCCGAGATCGTGGCCCGCCTCACCGCCCGGTACGGGGAGCGCATCGAGCCCCGCAACGGCTACGGGCTCACCGAGACCTGCGGGGGCGTGTTCGCGAACTTCGGGGCCGAGTACCGCGCGGATCCGCGGAGCGTCGGCCGGCCCACGCCCGCCACCGAGATCCGGATCGACCGGCCGGACGCCGACGGGGTCGGGGAGCTGTGGCTGCGGGGGCAGTCCGTCGTCCGCGGGTACTGGGGGGACGAGGAGGCGACGAAGAACGCCTTCGGCGGCGACGGATGGTTCCGTACGGGGGATCTCGCCCGGCTCCACGACGGGCGGATCACCCTCGTCGACCGGCTCAAGGACATGGTGATCCGCGGCGGCGAGAACGTGTACTGCGTGGAGGTCGAGAACGTCCTCCTGGACCACCCCGCCGTCCTCGACGCCGCCGTCCTCGGCGTGCCGCACCCCACCCTGGGGGAAGAGGTCGCCGCGGTCGTACGACTCAAGGAGCCGTCGAGCGTCACGGTCGAAGGGCTGCGGGCGCACGTCGGCGCGCGCCTCTCCGCCTTCAAGGTGCCGGCCCATGTCGTCGTACGGGACAGCGAGCTGCCGCGGAACGCCACCGGGAAGATCCTCAAGCGGGAGCTCAGGGAAGAGCTCACGGGCGCGTGACGCGGACCCGGTAGTGGCCCTTGGCGTTCTCGTGCGTCACCGCGATCCGGATGCCGTTCGTACGGTCCGTGAAGGTCTCGCCAGGGCGGTACGGGGCGTCCGACAGCTCCGCGTGGACGTTCGGGCGGCGCGTGCAGCCGCCGCTGTCCTTGTCGCTGTCCGCCACGGTCACCGGGCCGTGCCCGGTGTCGACGTCCGACTCGACCCGGTAGATCAGGACGCCCGGCTCGCACACGGCCTCGTCGTTGCCGTCGCGGGTGCGGACCTCGATCGCGTAGCCCGATGTGTCGGAGAGCGGTACGAAGGCGAGCTTGTCGCCGCCCGAGGCCGCCAGCGGGGTCAGCGTGTACTCGTGCGTCCCGGGCGTGGACGCGCAGCTGACCTGCTCGTTGTCGAGCCAGCCCAGCTTCCACTTGTGCCAGCCGAGGAGGTCGTTGTTGGCCCCCCAGTCCTCGGACATGATGTCCCAGTGCCCGACCGTGCCGCCGCCGTCCGCGGTGTAGAGGTCGGGCAGGCCGAAGACATGGCCGTTCTCGTGCGGCAGGACGCGGTAGCCGGTCGTGGAGTACGAGCCGGAGCCGTCGTCCTGGCGGCTGTAGACGAAGGACGTGTTGGAGAGCGGGACGCCGTCCGCGTACGGGGCGTCGTCGTTCCCCGAGAAGGTGACGGACAGGACGGTGTCCAGGGCCGAGGGGCCGGCGTTCGGGGTGACCAGGATGTTGACCAGGTCGTACGCGGCGAAGTCCACCTTCGGGTCGGCGGCCTTCACGATGTCCTCGACGAAGCCGCGGTAGCCCGGTTCGTACGGTGAGCCGCGCTCTATCCCGTAGGAGGAGAACGGCCTCGGCATTCGCAGCCAGTCGGTTATCGGGGCCTCGGGGTGGTAGTGCAGGCGCCCGTACGAGCTGGTGCGGAACCACTCGGAGGTTTTCGGGAAGAACTCGCGGTAGCGGCCGAGCGCCGTGCCGTCCCCGGGCGCGTCGGGGAAGTCGATCATCAGGTTGAGGGCCCTGACCTTGCCCGTGGAGCGGGCGTAGCCCGGGGCTGTCGGCAGGCCCTCCGACATCTGCACACCCATCGTCGTCGCGATCCGGCACGGCCCGAGCCTGGACTCCCGTGAGTCCTTGGGTGCGGTGGCCACCGGGCCCGCCGAGGCCGGTGCGGGGCCGGGGAGGGTCGTGCTGGCCGAGGCCAGGGCGGCGAGCGCGAGGGCTGCAGCCACGGCGAGGGAGACGGTTCTGCGTATCCCCCGGCGGGTCTGGTGCATCCGGTCGCCTCTCTGGTCAGCCTCAGGTCAGCGTCAGCCGGCTGCCGGGTCGGCCGGTCGGGCCCACCGGACAGCGCCGCTGCTCGATCAGCCTGTGTCGAGAGGTGCGCGGGCGCGCGCGGGGTTGGCCCGATCGTGGGTATTCGACGAAACACTTCGAATGTGACTCAGGTCACATCCTGGGTGGGAAATAACCGGGGACTCACTCCCCGTTTGCACCTGTGTTCCAGGAAGTGGGGACTCAGTCCCCGGATCATGAGACCGGATCATCAGAAGGAGGATGTGGCGTGAGCGCCCAGGCCGGCACCGAGCCCACCCGTCGCGTCGTCCGCCCGCGGGCGGACGCTCTGCGCAACCGCGAGCGGATCGTGACGGCGGCCCGCGAGATGTTCGTCGAGTTCGGCCCTCAGGTGCCGCTCGACGAGATCGCGCGGCGCGCCGGGGTCGGCAACGCCACGCTCTACCGCAACTTTCCCGAGCGCAACGACCTCATCCACGAGGTCGTCGTCTTCGTCACGTCCCGCACCACGGACCTGGCGGAGGAGGCGGCCGCGGCCGTGGACGCGGGGGAGGCCGACGCCTTCGACGCGCTGCGCCGCTTCACCCATGGCGCCGCCGACGAACGCATCGGCGCCCTGTGCCCGATGCTCGACGGCACCTTCGAGATGGACCAGCCCGAACTGGTCGCCGAACGCACACGGCTGGAGGAGGCCGTGCGCGGTCTCGTCGACCGGGCGCACCGGTCGGGCAAGCTCCGCCCCGACGTCGACGTCGGGGACCTGCTGGTGGCCGTCTCCCAACTGACCCGCCCGCTTCCGGGCACCGCCTGTCTGAACATGGACCGCTTCGTCCATCGCCATCTGCAGCTGTTCCTGGACGGTCTCGAAGCGCCCGCGCGCTCCGTGCTGCCCGGCTCGGCCGCCACTCTGGAGGACCTTCGGGGCGATTCCCACGAGTCGTGACCCCGAGCTGACCGTCCCGTGCCGCACCCCGTGACGCATCCCGAAACTCACAGGCCGAAACGCGCTCCGCAACGCGCATTCGAGCCCTAGTACGCCCTGTACTTACGTCCAGTTTTTCCTTTACGCACCAAGAGGTGGCCAGACCCATGTCCGAAACGGATCCGAGGCGCTGGAAAGCGCTGATCTTCATCGCCCTCGCCCAGCTGATGGTCGTGCTCGACGCGACGATCGTGAACATCGCGCTGCCCTCCGCCCAGCAGGACCTGGGGATCTCGGACGGCAACCGGCAGTGGGTCATCACGGCCTACGCGCTGGCCTTCGGTGGTCTGCTGCTCTTCGGTGGCCGCATCGCGGACCTCTGGGGCCGTAAGCGCACCTTCGTCGTCGGTCTGATCGGCTTCGCCGCCGCCTCCGCCCTCGGCGGGGCCGCGACCGGCGAGGCGATGATGCTCGGCGCCCGCGCGCTCCAGGGCGCGTTCGGCGCGCTGCTCGCGCCCGCCGCGCTCTCCCTGCTCGCGGTGATGTTCACCGATGCCAAGGAGCGCGCCAAGGCGTTCGGCATCTACGGTGCGATCGCCGGTGGCGGTGGCGCCGTGGGCCTGATCCTCGGTGGCTTCCTCACCGAGTACCTGGACTGGCGCTGGACCTTCTTCGTCAACATCCCGTTCGCGATCGTCGCGGCCGCGGGCGCGTACTTCGTCATCCGTGAGCCGGCCGGCGGGCGCAACCGTTCGCCGCTCGACATCCCCGGTGTGGTCCTGTCCACCCTCGGCCTGGTCGCGCTGGTCTACGGCTTCACCCGTGCCGAGTCCGAGGGCTGGTCGGACGCCACGACGATCGGCATGTTCGTCGCCTCCGCCGTGCTCCTCGCCGCCTTCGTCCTGACCGAGGCGAAGGTCAAGTCGCCGCTGCTGCCGCTGCGCGTCCTGACCGAGCGCAACCGCGGCGGTGTGTACCTGTCGCTGGGCCTGGCCATCATCGCGATGTTCGGCCTGTTCCTCTTCCTGACGTACTACCTCCAGGTCGTGAAGGGGTACTCGCCGGTCAAGACCGGCTTCGCCTTCCTCCCGATGATCGCGGGCATGATCGTGGGCTCGACCCAGATCGGTACGCGGCTGATGATGCGGGTTCCCCCGCGCTGGCTGATGGGCCCCGGCTTCCTGACCGCGGGCGTCGGCATGCTGCTGCTCACGCAGCTGGAGATCGGCACCTCGTACGCCGGTCTGATCCTGCCCGCGCAGCTGCTGCTCGGCCTCGGCATGGGTACGGCGTTCATGCCGGCGATGTCGCTCGCCACGCACGGCGTCGACCCGCGGGACGCCGGTGTGGCCTCCGCGATGGTCAACACCTCGCAGCAGGTCGGCGGCGCCATCGGTACGGCTCTGCTGAACACGATCGCCGCCTCGGCCACCACCGCGTACATCGCCGACCACGCGGCCGGCGCGACCACGCAGGGCGCCCAGAAGCTGCTCCAGCTCCAGGGCATGGTCGAGGGCTACGCGGCGGCCATCTGGTGGGCCGTCGGCATCCTGGTCGTCGCGGCCGCGATCGCCGTCACCCTCATCAACACCGGGAAGCCGGGGTCCGGCGCGGTGGCCGCGTCCGGGTCCGGCGAGGGCGAGGGTGTCGAGGACGAGGTGAAGATCCCCGTCATCGCGCACTGACGCACCGACCCACCCGGTCGCCCGCCGCACCGACCCACCCGGTCGCCTCCTGCCCTGGTTCCGCTCAGCGGAGCCAGGGCAGGTCCGCGTTCGGGTCCGTCGGCTGCAGGCCCTCCGCCATCACCTTCATGATCTCGCCGAGCTGCTCCACCTGGAGCGGGGTGAGCCGGTCGAACATCGCCTGCCGTACGGCGGCGACATGGCCGGGGGCCGTCCGCTCCAGCACCTCGTACCCCTCGTCCGTGAGATACGCGAACTGTCCCCGCTTGTCGGACGGGCAGTCCTCGCGGAGCACCCAGCCGTTCTTCTCCAGGCGGGCGACGGCGTGCGAGAGCCGGGAACGGGTGATCTTGGCGCCCTTGGCGAGCTCGGTCATCCGCAGCCGCCGGCGGGGTGCCTGGGAGAGCTGGACGAGCAGACCGTAGTAGATGTGCGGCATCCCGGCGTCGCGCTGCAACTGGCGGTCGAGATGGTCCTCGAGGAGGGTGGTGGCGTGCAGGTATGCGCGCCAGACGTGCTGCTCCTCGTCGCTGAGCCAGCGGGGCGCGTCGTTGGGTGCCATGGTCATGTATCTATCCTACGGCTCATTCTTGAAAGTTGAACTAGATCGGGTCTAGGCTCGTCATGTCAGGTGAGCTTGAACTTTCAATGACTGCTTGGACCGGTCCGGAGCGACGTCGACGTCGCCCCGGGCGACACCGGCCCGGACGTCATCGACCCGGAACGGAGGCGGTCGTCATGGACGCCGACACCACGCTGGAACGGATGCCCGCCCTCTACCTCTCGCACGGCGCCCCGCCGCTCGCCGACGACCCGGTCTGGCCCGGCCAGCTCGCCGCCTGGTCGGCCGGGCTGCCCCGGCCGAAGGCGATCCTGATGGTCTCCGCCCACTGGGAGGAGGCCCCGCTCGCCCTCGGTGCGACCGAGACCGTCCCCCTCGTCCACGACTTCTGGGGCTTCCCCGAGCACTACTACCGGGTGCGGTACGCGGCACCGGGCGCGCCCGAGCTCGCGGCATCGGTCCGCAAGCTGCTGCACGGACCGGGCACTCCCGTGCAGGACATCCCCGACCGGGGCCTCGACCACGGCGCCTATGTGCCGCTCGTGGAGATGTTCCCGGACGCCGACGTCCCCGTCCTCCAGATCTCCCTGCCCACCCTCGACCCGCGGAAGCTGATGGACATCGGCCGCCGGCTCGCGCCGCTGCGCGACGAGGGCGTACTGATCGTCGGCAGCGGTTTCTTCACCCACAACCTGGCCGCACTGCGGCACCCCGGGCCCGGGGTGCCGGGCTGGTCGGCGGAGTTCGACGACTGGGGGCGCCACGCCCTGGAGGCCGAGGACGTCGACGCGCTCCTCGACTTCGAGCACAAGTCCCCGGCCGGCCGGCTCGCCCACCCGCGCACGGAGCACTTCGCACCGCTGTTCGTCACGCTGGGCGCGGCGGACGCGGCGGGGGACCTGGGCGGCGGCCGGAGCGTGATCGACGGGTTCTGGATGGGCCTCGCGAAGCGCTCGCTGCAGTTCGGCTGAGACGGCCGGTCGGGGTTCGCGGTTCGGCTGAGACGGCCGGTCGGGGTTCGCGGTTCGGCTGAGACGGCCGGTCGGGGCGCACGGTTCGGCTGAGACCGCTGGTCGGGGATCTTGGTTCGGCCGAGCTCCGCGGTCGGGCCTCGCGGTTCGGCTGAGCTCGTCGGCCGCGGCTCGCGCGGTTCGGCCGAGCTCCGCGGTCGGGCCTTCGCTCAGAACACCGGCGGGTTGAGCTCGACCGCGCGGACCCCGGCGGTCAGGGCGAGCGGATCGCCGATGTCGAGGGCGGTGTCGGCGAACTTGATCGTGTGGTCGTCGCCGTGCGCCGCCGCCCGCTCGAAGACCTCCTCGGCGGTGAGCGTGACGGGCGTGTACGGGGCGGGCTCGGGCGGTGTGTAGGCGGCGGTCACCGCGGCGGAGGCCGCCCAGGCCGCCGACAGGCTCGGCGCCCACAGCTCGCGCGGCAGCGCGGGGAGGGTGCGCAGGACTGCGTTGGGGGCGGTCGCGGCGTGCACCAGCATGATCGGTTCGCCGTGGCCGTGGGAGGCGTAGCGGTGGGTCGCGGCCGTGACCAGCTCGGCGAGGAGGGTGTGCGCGGTCTCCGGGTCCGGGGCGGCGCCCCACCGGGGGAACGCGGTCAGCTGGGAGAGTCGGTCGCGTATCCCGCCGTCCTGGCGGGGGACGGGCGGTACGGCGTCGAGTGCCGCTGCCGCGCTCGGCGTGGGGGCGAGGTCGGTCAGCGGGGGCAGCGGCTGGTGGCGGGCGGCCCAGTAGCCGAGGGCGTGCGCCAGTTCCGCCCTGCGCGGCGCCGTCTCCGGGGTCGTCAGGAGGGTGCGTACGGCGTGACCGGTACGGATCACGGGGTGGGTCGCGCCGCCCGCGATGCCGGGGAGGAGGCGCGGCCACCACTCGGCGAGGACCTCCCGCCAGGGTCGCTCCTCGGTCTCGCGCTCGAAGAACCGTGCCCAGTCGGTGATCCTGGCCGGGTCGCCGAGCGCCTCGCGCCAGTTCGCGGCGGTGACGGGGGAGCGGAGGGGCGGCATGTCCTCCAGCTTGTGGCGGTAGTGGTCGAGCCAGCGGTGCACGGTCGGGGCGTGGCCGTGGCGCACGAGCGCCTCGACGGCCATCGGGGCGTGGTTGGAGAGCCAGCCGTGGCGCTCCGGGCCGGTGGTGTGGAGGCGTTCGAGGGCTTCGTCGAGGGTGCCGGTGGTGTCGTCCATGGGGCGACGGTAGGTGCGGCGACGGGTGATCCGTAACGGCCGCTGGACCTAGTCCGGACCTAGTCCCCGGTCTGCCGCGGGACCTACTCCTCGGGGTGAAGGGCCTTCTCGTACCAGGCCACGTCCCAGTACCGGTCGAACTTCCGGCCGACCTCTCCGTACGTGCCGATGTGGTGGAAGCCGAAGCGGGTGTGGAGGCGGATCGAGGGCTCGTTGGGGAGCGCGATGCCGGCGTAGGCGCGGTGGACGTCCTCGCCGGAGAGCGCCTCGAAGAGCCGCTCGTAGAGGAGTGTGCCGATGCCCCGGCCGGCGGCGTCGGGGGAGAGGTACACGCTGACCTCCACGGAGGTGGCGTACGCGGCCTTGGGGCGGAAGGGGCTGCTGGTCGCATATCCGAGAATTCGGCTTTTCTCCGCTTTTCGGACATCGCGAGCAACCAGAAGGCGATGCGGGCCGTCTTCACGGTAGGAGCGGAGCCAAGGGAGTCGCCCCTCCGGTGTGAAGGGCTGGGTGTCGAAGGTGATCGCGGTCTCGCGGACGTAGTGGTTGTACAGCTCCGTCAGCGCCTCCAGGTCGCCCTCCGTGCCCGCCCTGACCTGCGTATCCGCGTTTTCAGACAGCATCTATCCCCCTCGGTGGCGGCACAGGGTACTGCATGATCGCGAAAATCGATGCGCCGGGTGGGAATTCTGTCCTGATTCCAGTCGTTGTTTCCGTCGGATGCAGGGCACCCGAGAGGGTGTCGCGACCTACTCAGCAAGGGAGCACGCATGGCAACCCGTGCCGTCGCCCGTCGTTCGTCCGCCAAGAGCGGGAGCAGCACGCGGGCCAGCGGAGTTCGCGCCGTGGGCGGGGAGATCGCCGACCGCGACCTGGTCGGCATGTACCTCGACGAAATCGCGCGCACGCCCCTGCTCGACGCCGCCAAGGAGGTCGAGCTCTCCCAGACGATCGAGGCGGGTGTGTACGCCCGGCAGATCCTCGACGGAGAAGCAGAAAGCGAGGCGGGCGGCGCGTCCCGCGAGGAGCTTGAAGCGCTCTACGAGGCGGGCGAGCGCGCCAAGGACCTCTTCATCAAGTCGAACCTGCGGCTGGTCGTCGCGGTCGCGCGACGCTATCCGCGCAGCGGTCTGCCGCTGCTCGACCTGATCCAGGAGGGGAACGCGGGCCTGGTG
The DNA here is from genome assembly GCF_042264065.1 of Streptomyces sp. NPDC056222. Lineage (NCBI taxonomy): Bacteria > Bacillati > Actinomycetota > Actinomycetes > Kitasatosporales > Streptomycetaceae > Streptomyces > Streptomyces sp. NPDC056222. The sequence continues at coordinate 21,494 of NZ_JBHJTL010000112.1, forward strand.
CGCGCGGTCGAGAAGTTCGACTACGCGAAGGGCTTCAAGTTCTCGACGTACGCCACGTGGTGGATCCGCCAGGCCATCACGCGGTCCATAGCCGACCAGTCGCGCACGATCCGGCTCCCCGTCCACCTGGTGGAGGAGCTGGGGCGGATCCGGCGCGTACAGCGCGAGTTCAACCGGGAGCACGGCCGCGAACCGGAGCCGGCGGAGATCGCGGCCGAGCTGGACAGCAAGCCGGAGCGGGTCGTCGACGTCCTCGACTGGGCGCGGGACCCGGTCTCGCTGAACATGTCGGTGGACGACGAGGGCGAGACGCAGTTCGGCGACCTGCTGGAGGACACCTCGGCGGTGTCGCCCGAGCAGTCGGTACTGACGCTGCTGCGCAGTGAGGAGCTCGACGACCTGATCGACAAGCTCGACCACCGCACGGCGTCGATCATCCGGATGCGGTACGGAATCGAGGACGGCCGGGAGCGGACGCTGACGGAGGTCGGCAAGGAGCACGGCCTGACGCGGGAGCGGATCCGCCAGATCGAGAAGCACGCGCTGCTGGAACTGAAGAAGATGGCCCGCGACACGGGCTTCGACGCGGTGGCCTAGAGCGGCCGGCGGACCGGGGGAGGCGCGGTCGGGGTCCCCCGGGCCGGGTTTGTGCGGGGCCGCCGCGGGCGGTGGGTCGTGGCGTGGCTCTGCGGCGCCCGCGGCGGCGCGGCGCTTTGGGCGCGTGGCGGGTCGTCGCGCGGCGGCGCGCGCGAGGCTTGGGCGCCCACCGCGGTGCGTGGCTTGGGCGGTGGCGTGAGGCGGCGGGTCGTCGTGCGGCGGCGCGGAGCGTTGGCGTGAGGCGTGAGGCGTGGGCGTGACGGGTCGTCGCGCGGTGCCGCGGCGCGGAGCGTTGGCGCGGCGCGAGGCTTGGGCGTGACGGGTTGTCGCGCGGTGGCGCGGGCTTGGGCGCCTGTGGCGGCGCGAAGCTTTGGGCTCTGGGCGCGGCAGGTCGTCGCGAGGCCTGGGCGCGACCGGGCGGCCATGGGCCGCCGCTGCGCGGCCCATGGCGGCGCCCCCGCCATGGGCCTGCGCGCCCCGGGGCGCCGAGGGTGCCGACGCTGCGCCCCGCCGCACCCGGCCCCCGGTGCCGTCGTGTCAGGCCGTGGTCGACGCCGACAGGCGCGTCGCCAGCTCCGTCACGTAAGTGATCAGAGGGGCTGGGGCGTGGATCGTGAACGGGACATCGACCAGGCCCAGGCGGAGGGCCAGCCATTCGATCGATTCGGCCGTGGAAGTGCGCAGGCGGCAGCTGTTCGGGCCCGTCGCCGTCAGGGTCAAGTGGGCGGGCAGGCGGGCCGTCACGAATTGCGCCGAGGCGTGGAAGGTGACGTCCAGGTCGACTTCGGGCCGCTGCCCGCGGTTGATCGAGCGCGCTATGTAGGCGGCGGCGCCGCCCTCCGGCAGCTCCCGCGCGGGGAACCGCGCCCCCGTCGCGAACGGGTCCGACACTCGGTCCACCCGGAACGTGCGCCAGTCCTCGCGCTCCAGGTCGTACGCCACCAGATACCAGCGGTGGCCCGTCGACACGAGCCGGTACGGCTCCACCAGCCGCCGTGATTCCGTGCCGTCCCCCGCCCGGTAGCCGAAGCGCAGCCGCTCCTGCCCCGTCACCGCGCCCGCCAGAGCCGTCAGCGTCGACGGCGCCACCGTCGCCCCGTCCCCGCGCGTCAGCGGGATCGTCGCGTTCTGCAGCGTGGAGACACGGTGACGCAGCCGCGACGGCAGCACCTGCTCCAGCTTCGCCAGCGCACGTACCGACGCCTCCTCCACGCCCTCGATCGCGTGCCCCGCACCCGCCCGCAGCCCCACCGCGATCGCGACCGCCTCCTCGTCGTCGAGGAGCAGCGGCGGCATCGCCGCGCCGGCGACCAGGCGGTACCCGCCCACCGCGCCCTTCGTCGCCTCGACCGGATAGCCGAGCTCGCGCAGCCGGTCGATGTCCCGCCGGATCGTGCGGGCGGAGACCGAGAGCCGGTCGGCCAGCTCGCTGCCCGGCCACTCACGCGGAGTCTGGAGCAGCGACAGCAGATTCAGAAGTCGTGCCGGGGTGTCCGTCATGCCTTCCAGGATGCCGTTCATCTAGGACATCAGCTGACCTAGATGACCTCTATCTTCATCGTATGAGTTCACACGACGCCGTTCCGGAAGCGGCCACGGAAGCGAAGGCCGCCACGGAAGCGGTCGCCGACCGCCGGCGCTGGATAGCCCTCGCCATCGTCATGACCGCGGCCTTCATGGACCTGGTCGACGCCACAATCGTCAACATCGCGATCCCGAGCATCAGGCGCGACCTCGGCGCCTCGTTCGGCGCCATCCAGTGGATCACCGCCGGTTACGCCCTCGCCTTCGCCGCCGGTCTGATCACGGGCGGACGTCTGGGTGACATCTTCGGCCGCAAGCGGCTGTTCCTCCTCGGCACCGCCGGCTTCACGGTCGCCTCCGCGCTGTGCGGCTTCGCCGCGAACCCGGAGATGCTGGTCGCCTCCCGCCTTCTCCAGGGTGCCGCGGCGGCGATGATGGTTCCGCAGGTCCTGTCGATCATCCACGTCACCTTCCCCGCCCACGAGCGCGGCAAGGTCTTCGGAATGTTCGGCGCCATCATCGGCCTCGGCGCGGTCTCCGGCCCGCTGCTCGGCGCCCTGCTCACGCAGTGGAACATCGCCGGCCTGGAGTGGCGGCCGATCTTCCTGATCAACCTCCCGGTCGGCATCGCCGGTCTGCTGCTCGGCCGGAAGTTCATCACCGAGTCGAAGGCGCCCAAGGCGCTCCGCCTCGACATCGTCGGCGTCCTGCTGGTCACGCTGGCGCTGCTGATGCTGATCTACCCGCTGACGCGCGGCCGCGAGCTGGACTGGCCGCTCTGGGGCCACCTGTGCATGGCCGGCAGCCTCGCCGTCTTCGCCGTCCTCATCGCGTACGAGAAGTACAAGACGAAGAAGGACGGCTCCCCGCTGCTCGAGCTGTCGCTGTTCAAGGTGAAGAGCTTCGCGGCCGGCATCGCGGTGCAGCTGACCTTCGGTGTCGTGACGGGCATCTTCTTCCTGGTCTGGACGCTGTACATGCAGAGCGGGCTCGGCTGGACCCCGCTCAAGGCGGGTCTGACGGGCGTGCCGTTCTCGATCGCCGTCTCGACGGCGGCCGGTCTGTCGGTGCAGAAGCTGGTGCCGCGCTTCGGCCGCAAGGTGCTCCAGGCGGGCGCGCTGACGATGGCCGCCGGTGTGCTGCTCTACATGGTCGTGGCCGGCCGGTACGGCACCTCCATCGACCCCTGGCAGATGATCCCGCCGCTGGTGGTCATGGGTCTGGGCATGGGCCTGATCGTGGCCCCGCTGACGGACGCGGTCCTCTCGGACGTGCCGCGCGAGCACGCGGGCTCGGCGTCGGGCCTCATCAACACGACCGGACAGATGGGCATGGCGCTCGGGCTCGGACTCGTGTCGGTCGTCTTCTTCGGCGTGATCGACGAGGAGCGTCTCGCGAAGGCTCCGGCCGAGGTGGGCGCGGCCTTCACGGACGCCTTCCAGAACGCACTCGGGTGGACGGTGGCCGTGCTCGCCGGAATCTTCCTGGTGATGTTCGCGCTGCCGGCGAAGCCGAAGCAGCATGTGGAGGGCGCGGAGGCGGACGCGGACGACTCCGAGGGAGTCGAGAAGGAGCCGGTGCTCACGCACTGACCTCGCGCCGTGCGCGACGAAGGCCCGGACCGGGGCATCCCGGTCC
>NZ_JBHJTL010000113.1:0-25211 GCF_042264065.1 Streptomyces sp. NPDC056222
GGCACGGTGCGCCCGGGGGACCCGACGTCGTTCGGATCATCGTGCTACGGAGGCGCCGCCTCCGGCTAGTACACGCTGACGCCGTAGGCGCTCAGCGCCTCGGTGACCGGCTGGAAGAAGGTCGTACCGCCCGAGGAGCAGTTGCCGCTGCCGCCGGACGTGAGACCGATGGCGCGGCTGCCCGAGTAGAGCGGACCACCGGAGTCGCCGGGCTCGGCGCACACGTTGGTGCGGATCATGCCGTACACGATGTCGCCGCCGCCGTAGTTCACCGTGGCGTTGAGGCCGGTCACCGAACCGCTGTGGGTGCCGGTGGTGGAGCCGCGACGCGTCACGGACATGCCGACGGTGGCGTTGGCCGCGCTGGTGATGTCGACGCTGCCGACCGTGCCGGACTTGGTGACGGAGCTGTTGGTGTACCGGACGATGCCGTAGTCGTTGGTCGGGAAGCTGGATCCCGAGGTGGAGCCGAGCACGGTGGTGCGACCGGAGTTGGAGTACCAGGTGCCCGCACCGTCGGTGCAGTGTCCGGCGGTGAGGAAGTAGTAGTTGCCCGCGCTGTCACGGACGTTGAAGCCGAGGGAGCAGCGCCAGCTGCTGGCGTAGATCGCGTCGCCGCCGGAGATCAGCTTGTTGAACTTTCCGGGGGTGCGCTCGACACGGATCGCGCCGGCGTTGGCGCCCGCCTGACGCTTGATCTTGGCGATCTCCGCCTGCGACACGGTGGAGTCGGCGGTCACGACCAGCGTGTTGGTGGCCTGGTCCACGTGCCAGGCGGTACCGGCCACGTCGGCGGCGAGCACGGCGTCGCCCGCGGCGGCGAGCTGCGTCGCGCCGAAGGTCTGTGCGGTGTCGGCGTTCGCGGCGGGGACGGCGACCGCGACCGCGGCGGCGAGGCCGGTGGCGACGGCGAGCAGTCGGACGGTTCTCGTGGGGGTGGTGCGCTTGATCCTCACTTCGCGTTCCTCCAGAGGGGAATCGGGGGCCCGACGTGGGGTGTCGGGCCCGTGAGGCGCGGCCCGGGGCCGGCGCTGTGGGGGAGTCTCCGGCCGCCCGTACCACTGCCGCAAGGGCGCCTTTCGGCCGTACCGTACGACGCTCAACTACCGCCCGGTGCGGGGCATTTGCACAGGGACCGGTCAGCCCTCGACCAGCCGTCGCTCCCCGGCCGGCACCGCGGTGTCCAGGGTGTTCCCCGGTGGCGGGAAGGGGCAGATGAAGTGGTCCGCGAACGCGCACGGCGGCAGCAGAGCCCGGTTGAAGTCGACCGTCACCGTGCCGTCCGCCGCCGGCGCGGGGGGACGCAGGAAGCGGAACCGGTAGCTGTCCCTGCCGCTGGTGAGGTCCGCGAAGACCGCCCAGAGCGTGCCGTCGTCCTCCACCGCGACCTGGAGCGTGTGCTCGACGCCATGGAGTTCGAAGGCGAGCTCGCCGGCGAGGCCGAGCCCGCGCTCCTTTCCGTCGGCGTTCTCCACCCGGACGCTGCGGGACCGCTCGTAGGCGCGGAAGGCGCCGGGCACCACCCAGCGCTCGTCGTACGGAGACGCCTCGATGCCCCGGAAGGTGCGGCGCGCCTGCGACTCGGGGTCGAAGTCCCGTACGGCCCACAGTCCTTCGCGGCGCAGCACGACAAGACGCCGACCGGCGGACTCGGCCCGGGACTCGTGGATCGGGGCGTGGTCCGCGGTGAGCCGGACGCTGCCGATCAGGGGCTTGCCGTCGACGGTGATCGCGTCCTCGGCGTCCGCCGTCAGGACCACCTCGTCCCCGCCGTCGTGCCAGCGCCCGGGAACGGCCGGAATTCGCCCCTCCGGGTAGTCGGAGAGCCAGTACGTACCGGTGAGGGAAAGCGGGCCGTACGACGAGGCGACCGCCGCCGTGCGCTGTTCGTGCCAGTGCTGCCAGTCCTGCTGTGCGCCCTGTCGGGGATCCGTGCTCATGGTGTTCAACCTTTCCACAGGGCGTCGGCTCCTGGTGCGTGGCCGGCCGTGCGGGTCGTCGGGTGGGGCTGGTCAGAGGACTTTGGAGAGGAAGGCGCGGGTGCGCTCGTGGCGGGGGTTGTCGAGCACCTCGGCGGGCGGGCCCTGCTCGACGATCCGGCCCTCGTCCATGAAGACGACGGTGTCGGCGACCTCGCGGGCGAAGCCGATCTCGTGCGTGACGACGATCATCGTGGTGCCGGAGGCGGCGAGGTCCTTGATGACGTCGAGGACCTCGCCGACCAGCTCGGGGTCGAGTGCGGAGGTCGGCTCGTCGAAGAGCAGCAGCTTCGGTTCGAGGGCGAGCGCGCGGGCGATGGCGACCCGTTGCTGCTGGCCGCCGGAGAGCTGTCCGGGGTACGCCTCCGCCTTGTCGGCGAGCCCGACCCGGTCGAGGAGCTTCTCGGCGGCGGCGACGGCGTCCTTGCGTGGGCGTTTCAGGGCCGAGACGGGTGCCTCGACGATGTTCTCGACCACCGTGAGGTGCGGGAAGAGATGGAAGTTCTGGAAGACGAAGCCGATTCTGGTGCGCTGCTTGAGGATCTCTCGTTCACGCAGTTCGTGGAGCCTGTTCCCGGAGCGGCGGTAGCCGACGAGGGTGCCGTCGACGCTGATCCGGCCGCTGTCGACCTTCTCCAGGTGGTTGATGGTCCGCAGCAGGGTGGACTTGCCGGAGCCGGACGGGCCGAGGACGACGGCGACCTCCCCGGCCCGGACGTCGAGGTCGATGCCCCGGAGCACGTCGAGCGCGCCGAAGGACTTGTGGACGGACCGGACTTCGACCATGGAGCTCATCGGGCGCTCCCCTTCGGGTAGTGGTGTTCGACGGAGTGGGGGACGGACCCCGGTGGCGCGCGTGGTGGGCTCAGGCGCTCAGCGGGGCACGGCAGGAGAGGTCGCGCAGGAGCGCCAGCGCGGTCCGCGCCGTCGCGTCGTTCTGGCGGAAGGCGGCACCGCCGGTGCGTGGACGGGTGAAGGCGCCGCCGGCCCGGGAGGTGGTGTGCGGGCCGAGCGCGAAACGTCGCGGGTGAGGGCGCCCGCCGCGCTCCAGGATCCGCCCGTCGGCGGGGTCGACGGCGAGCAGCCCGGCCGCGGTGGCCCGGGCGCCGTCCTCGTGGAGGGCGCGGAGCAGCGGGCTGCCGGTGTGTTCCACGGTCGGGTCGGGGAGCCGGGCCTCGACCAGGGCGCGGGCGTCGGTCCACTCCCCCGGCACGCTCATGGAGTGGGCGCGGAAGACCCCGCGTTGCTCGTCGGCCACCACGGTCGTCCCGGCGCCGAGGAAGCGGACGATCCCGGCGCGGGAGAGCGCGAGCAGCTGGTGGAGCCGGGGGCCGGGCGGTCCGGAGGCGAGGAAGCTGAAGAAGCCGTGCCACCAGTCGCGCGGGTCGCCGGTGTCGCCGAGCCGGACGAGCTGCCCGTAGACCGAGAGCAGCGCGGTGAAGACCGCCAGGTCCGGGCTGTGTTCGGGGTCGTGGCGCCGGGCCAGGTCGTCGGCGACATGGCGGCGCAGCCCCTCCTGGAGGGCCTCGGGCGAGGCGAAGCGCACCCCGTCCAGGGGGTGGTCGAGGGCGTCCAGGTCGAGCCGGTCGGCGGGGTCGGGCACGGCGGCGGCGACGAGGGCGTCCAGCTCGGCCCCGCCGGGAGCCGCGGCCGCGTACTTCTCCTCGAAGTCGGTCCAGGCGGCGGTGGTCCGCTCGGGGTGGGCTGCGAAGAGCCGGTGGTAGTGGGCCCAGCCGAGCTCCTTGTCGACGAGGGGCCGGACGTCGCGGCGGAAGTCGAGCCGCCCGGGCCGTCTCAGCAGCTCGTCGACCTGGACGGGGCCGAAGAACCGGGGCAACGGGGGCCGTTCGCCCTCCAGCGCGTACCCGATCTTGGAGTGGTACGGCACCCCGCGCCGGGATCCGACGTACAGGACCGGCTCACGCCCGGACGGTACGTACTCCAGTCGCTCGGCCCGCTTCTCGTAGCGCCCGCCTCGGCCCTCGGTGAGCAGCACCATCAGGTCGACGAAAGCGAGACCGAAGCCGCGCACGAGCACCGGTTCACCGGCGGGCAGCGCGGACAGGTCGGTGTCGGCGGTGAAACCGGGCGGGAGGTGGAGCAGCCCGTGGCGCTTGGCGAAGTCGGCCGACCGGCGCTGCTCGTCGTCGGGTTCGGCGTCGAGATGGCCGAGGGTGAGCACGACGAGGTCGGCGAGGAGCGGCACGGAACGGTCCTCCAGCCAGACCCGCTGACGCCCCTCCCGCGGGCCGCCGACCCGGACCGCGCGGGTGCGGTGCTCGTGGACGGTGACCGAGGCGGGCAGCGCGGCGCGGGCCTCCTCGTACACCCAGCGCAGATAGGCGCCCTGCTGGGGGCGGCTGGGGAACGTGCGGCCGTCGAGTCCGGCCCACTCGGCGAGGGTGGGTCCCGGCCGCACCGGGCCGTCGATGTCCACCGTCTCGTCGGTGAACATGGTGACGTCCTCGGCCTGCGAGTTCATCCAGAGCAGCGGTGACTGCCCGGTGCGCCAGATGCGTCCGCCGCCGGCCGGGTGCGGGTCGACGAGATGGACGTCCAGGGGCCGGTCCCCGTACAGCTCCGGCAGGTTGGCGGCGAGGCGTTCCAGGAAGCCGGTCCCCCGCGGGCCGGCGCCCACGATCACGACGGACGGGTTCCGCGTCATCGTGCACCGGCCGTGCCGCGGGCGTAGTACCGCTCGACGTAGTGCTGTCCGACGCTGAGGACCGAGGTGACGAGGACGTACCAGATCGTGGCGACCAGGAGGAGCGGCACGACCTGGTAGGTGCGGTGGTAGACGAGCTGCACGGAGTGGAGCAGGTCCTGGACGGCGATGACGGAGACGATGGAGGTGCCTTTGAGCGTGCCGATCAGCATGTTCCCGGCGGGCGGCACGATCGAGCGCATGGCCTGCGGGAGCACGATCCGGGTGAGCCGACGCCACCGCCCGAGGCCGAGGGACTGGGCGGCCTCGATCTGGCCGCGGTCGACGGACAGGATGCCGCCGCGCACCACCTCGGCGGCGTACGCGGCCTCGTGCAGGGTGAGTCCGATGATGGCGACCGCGACGGGGCCGAGGAGGTTGACGGTGTCGACGCCGAGGATCGTCGGGTAGAGCGCCCCGATGTTGAACCAGAAGAGCAGCTGGACCAGGATCGGCGTGGAGCGGAAGAACCAGATGTAGCCCCAGGCGACCGCACGGAGCACGGGGTTGGCGGAGAGTCTGAAGACGGCGAGCAGGGTGCCGAGGGCGAAGCCGAGGACCATGACGAGGGCGGTCAGCCAGAGGGTGAGACCCAGTCCGCGCAGGACGGCGGTCGAGGTGAAGTACGCGCCGACGACGTCCCACTGGAAGGCTCTGTTGCGGACGACCGAGACGACTCCGAGCGCGAGGAGCGCCAGAACGACGGCGGCCGCGGCCCATTGGCCGGTCCGGCGGGCGGGGACGATACGGAGGGGGGCGGCCGGCGGGGCCGCGGAAGGGTTCTTGGTGAGGGTCGCGGACATGCGAAGGCTCCGTGGATTCCAGAGACGGATCGAACACGGGTGTGCGCCTTCACGCGCGGCGAGCACGGATCCGAGCCCCTCAGCTCGATCCGCCCCTTGAGGCTACGGCGGTGGAGCGCTGCCTTGTCAAGGCGGTCCGAGGGATGAGCCGTACGTCTCAACGTGGTTGACGGGCAATCGGATACCTGTTCCACTTGGGCCATGCATTCGCAGCAGTGGCTGGTCACGCGCTCCCACATCGACTTCGGTCGCGTGTGGTCCTCTTCCTGTTGAGCCGACCCCCTGCGTATCGCCTGCCCGCACTCTTCCGCGCGGCGCCTTCACCTGTGTAGCCGAGCTCGACTCCCCTCGCTCCGCCCTGCCCTGTCCTCCTCCTGAGGGACACGTATGACCTCCACGCCCAGCCGTGGATCCGCGCTGTCCGTGCGCCGGACCACGGTCGACGACCCTTTGGCGCGCCCGCTTCTCGACGAGCTGGCGCACGAATACCTCACCCGCTACGGCTCCGACGCCGACCTGCGGCGCTACCCGCCCGAGGAGTTCGCCCCTCCGCAGGGCGCGTTCCTGCTGCTCCTGGAGCACGGTCGGCCCGTCGCCGGTGGCGCGTACCGCCGTCACGACCCGCACACCGTCGAGCTGAAGAGGATCTGGACGCACTCCGCGCACCGCCGCCGCGGTCTCGCGCGAAGGGTGCTGACCGTCCTCGAACGGGAGGCCGCCCACCGCGGCTACTCCCGCGTGTACCTCACCACCGGCCCGCGTCAGCCCGAGGCCAAGGGCCTCTATCTGGCCGCCGGTTACCGCCCGCTCTTCGATCCGTCCGCGGATCCGGAGTCGATCGGCCCGCTGCCGTTCGAGAAACACCTGGAGACACCGAAGCCATGAGCCTCACCAGTACACAGCGCCACACGGTCGCCTTCGCCCTGATCACCGCGGCCGCGCTCACCCTCACGGCCTGCGGCTCGGACGACGCGACGACCGCGCAGGCCGGTGCGGCGGGTGCGAAGAAGGGCGCGGTGCCGACGGCCGACGTGGTCTCGACGATCGCGAAGGACGAGGCGGCGGCGAAGCTGCTGCCCGCGGACGTACGGCAACGGGGCACGATCTCCGTCGCCTCCTCGACCGGCACCCTGCCCGGCGCGGCCTACCTCCCGGACGGGAGGACCCTGGTCGGCGGGGACGTCGACATCACCGACGCGGTGGCGAAGGTGCTCGGGCTCCGGGTGAAGCGCGAGGTGGTGAGCTGGGAGGCGATCCTGCCGGCCCTCGGCAGCGGGAAGTACGACGTCGGCACGGGGAACTTCGGGGTGACGGAGGAGCGGCGCAGGACGATCGACTTCGTGACCTACATCAACGACGGGCAGGGGTTCGCGGTCCGCGCGGACAGCCCGCTGAAGGAGGTCACCGACCTGACGCAGCTGTGCGGTCTGAACGTGGCGACGGGCGGCGGTACGACGTTCGAGGCGACGCTGGAGAAGAACCGGCCGCGGTGCGCGGCGGCCGGAAAGAAGCCGTACGACGTCCAGGTCTTCAGCGACCTGGGTGCCCAGTGGATGTCGCTCCAGCAGGGCCGTAGCGATGTGTTGATGAGCACCGTCAACGGGCTGCGGTACGCGGTGACCCAGCAGGAGAACGTGACGTTCCTCAACGAGTACCGCCGCCTGGACGTCGGCTTCGCCTTCAAGAAGGGCACCGCGCTGGCCCCGGCGTTCCAGGCGGCGGTGAACAAGCTGAAGGCGGACGGCACGTACGACCGGATCCTGAAGAAGTGGAGCCTGACGGACTCGGCGATCGCCGAGTCCCGGATCTCCCCGCCGGAGATCCCGGCGCCGACGAAGTGACGGTACGTGCCGGGGCTCCACGCGCCCCGGCACGTACCGGCGGTCTCCGACGGTCCGTCAGCAGCCGTCGCAGGGGCAGCAGCAGTCGCAGGCGTTGCCGTCACAGTTGCAGTCGCAGTCCCGGCAGCAGCCCTCGCGCTTCTTGCGCGACCAGGGACCCTCGTACTCCTTCGCGCAGCAGATCTGGCAGGTGCAGAACAGCCAGGTGAAGGCGGCGCAGCCACCCAGGAAGGAGCGCGGCTTGGGCTTCGGGGGCTCACCACCGCCGAACTGCGGCGGCAGCCCACCGGGACCGCCGGGGCCGCCGGGGCCACCAGGACCGCCGAATCCCCCGCCGTACGGGCCGCCCTCGTAGGGGTTGCCCCCACCGCCGTAAGGGTTCCCACCTCCCCCGTACGGGCTGCCGCCGGCGTACGGATTTCCGGGCACGGGGCCCTGCCCCGGTCCCGGCGTCCCGTGCGCGCAGGTCGTCGTGCCGAAGGCGCGGTCCACCGAGTTGCGGAGCTCGTGCGCGAGCAGAACGTGCGCCAGCTTCCCGTTCACGAACTCCGCGTCCCGCAGCGCCAGCCGGATTCCGTGCAGCGCGTCGTCCGCCAGTCGACGCGCCTCCTCCAGCGACGTGCCGGTCGCGGTGAGCGGATTCCAGGCACCCGACACGGCGTCGGCCTCACGGTCCTCCACGGCGTCCAGCAGGTGCGCGAGCCGCCCGAAGAGCCGGCCCGCCTCGGCCAGCGGCTCCACGTTCTCGGGCCGGCCCGCCAGGAGCGCGGTGTGGGCGAAGGCCGCGGCCGTCGCCGTCTCGGTCGGCTCGGTCACGACGAGAAGCGGTGTGCCGGGCCCTGCGAGCGTCTCGATCCCGGTCTGCCGGTCGACGGCGTCCACCAGGACCGCCGTGTCGAAGCCGAGCTCGCGTCCGGTACGCGCGCCCGCCCGGTCCCAGGATCTGGCGACCCGGCGGGCCGCCGCGGCGACCGGTCTGCGGGCCAACAGCCCGTCCCGGTCGGCGACGTGGTCCCGCACCTTCGCCGAGGCGAGGACGAGCGAGACCGCCGCGGCGAGCCGCGCGCCCTCGCCCTGGGCGACCGGCGCGCTCTTCATCTGGCGCAGTGGACACGGTCCCGCGGTGCGCCGTCCGCCGGGTACCGCGCCGGTCTGAGCCTCCGTCAGCACGGAGACGATGAGGCCGTCGTAGTTGGTGACCACCCGGGCGAACTGCCCGTGGTCGGCCCGAAGTGCCAGGCAGAGGCCACAGAGATGGGCCATCCACTCGGTCTTCAGGCCGTCCGTGAGCCGATGCGTGCAGGGCCTGACGATTCCGAACAAGAGACTCCCCCGTGAGTCGTGCGCGTGTGCTTCAGCGCTCCGCGGACATCGTATCGAGCCCGCTCGTTCACCCGTACGCTCCGGCCGTCACCCTTCTGGCCCGACTTTCATATTTTAAGTTGCACACCCCTCCGGAACCTCCGTCAGGCCCCGTATACCGCAAGATTCCTGACGATTCGCCAGAAACCAGACCTCACGTTCTGCACCAGTACCGTCACGAAACACGCGCGCGCCGACTATCCACTTGGCGCGCAATCCGCATCATGGACGACGATAGGGATTGCGGAACCACAAGTGACCGCGCTGAAAGGAGGCGTCCATGGGATCGGTGCGCAAGGCGAGTGCCTGGCTGGGACTCGTCGAGGACAGCGACGAGCGTTACTACGACGACGAGTACGCCGAGGGTGCCGAGAGCGGCGACGCCTGGGTGACGGACCCGCGGGTCCGGGTGGCGTCCGACTCGGCGCAGGAGCAGGGCCGCCGGATCGCCACCGTCTCCCCGGACGGGTTCCGGGACGCCCGGGGCATCGGCGAGCTCTTCCGGGACGGCGTCCCGGTCATCGTGAACCTCACGGCCATGGAACCCTCGGACGCCAAGCGTGTGGTGGACTTCGCCGCCGGTCTCGCCTTCGGTCTGCGTGGATCGATCGAGCGGGTGGCGACGCGGGTCTTCCTGCTGACCCCCGCCGACACCCAGATCATCAGCGGGGACCCCGCGGGCCGTGCGCAGGACGGTTTCTTCAACCAGAGCTGAGCCGGCGAGCACCTCCCGGCGGCAGCGCTGGGGTGGGGGCACCTCCCAGCGGCAGCGCTGGGGTGGGGGCACCTCCCAGCGGCAGCGCTGGGGGAGCTCGCCGTGCACCGGAACGGACGGCGACGGGGCGTCTCAGCGCGCCGTGCGTCCGGAGCGGGCCGGTTCGACCGGCTCGCGGGTGGCAGGCACCCGTACCTCCTCGGGAGCCGGGGTCGCCGGGCTCTTGGGGTCCACCAGGCCTCCCGCCGGGTCCACCAGATCCTCCGGATCCACCGGGCACTCCATCACCCGCGGCAGCCGCAGCGCCATCAGCGCGCCGAGGAGCAGCAGGCCCGCGCTGACGAACAGCGTCACGTGCAGTCCGTCCACGAAGGCGTGCCGGGCCGCGTGGTAGAGCGCCGTACCGGCCGCGCCGCCCAGCTGGTCGGCCACCTGATAGGCCTCTCCCAGCGAGTTCGCGGCGGCCCGGCTCGCCTCGTCCGGAACACCGGGGACGGCGGAGAGGCCGGGGGCGTACGCCGCGTTCATCACGCTGCCGAGCAGTGCGATGCCCATGCCCGCGCCGAGCTGGTACGAGGTCTCGCCGATGGCCGCCGCGCCGCCCGCGCTCTCCGGCGGGGCCTCACTGAGCATCGACTCGTAGGCGGAGAAGAGCGTCGTCTGGAGTCCGAAGCCGAGCAGCACGAAGCCGCAGGTGAGCAGGAGCGGCCGGTCGTTCTGGCCCATGAGCACCAGGAGCAGGACGGCGGCGGCGGTGAGTACGAAGCCCCAGCCGACCATGCGGCGCGGGCCGATGCGGCGCAGGGTGTACGAGCCGGTGGCGCCGGCCGCCATGGCGGCGAAGGTGAGCGGCAGCAGCCGGAGCCCGGTCTCGAGCGGGCTGAGTCCGAGGACCAGCTGGAGGTACTGGACCGCGATCAGCTCCAGGCCGACCAGGGCCAGCATGGCGAGCACGATGCAGCCGACGGAGGTGGTGAACGCGGCCCGGGAGAAGAGCCGCATGTCGATCAGCGGGTGGGCCCGCCGCCGCTGCCTGCGGACGAAGAGAATCAGCAGGGCCGCCCCGATGAGCAGCGGTCCGGCGGTCGGGTAGACGAGGAGGTCCTCGCCGGCTCCGATCCGCTTCACGCCGAGGACCATGCCGAGCACGCCCGCCGCGGCCATCAGCGCGCCGAGGACGTCCCAGGGTCCGTCGTCGCGGCCCTTGGACTCGGGGAGCAGCCAGCGGCCGAGCGGCAGGATCAGCGCCATCAGCGGGATGTTGATCAGGAAGACCGAGCCCCACCAGTAGTGCTCGACCAGGAAGCCGCCGAGCACGGGCCCGGTGGCGGCGCCGACGGCGGCGACCGCCGTCCAGATGCCGATGGCGGTGGCCCGCTCACGCCGGTCGGGGAAGACCGCCCGGAGGATCGAGAGGGTGGCCGGCATGATCATCGCGCCGCCGACGCCGAGCAGGGCGCGGGCGCCGATCAGGATCTCGGGTTCGGTGGCGAGGGCGGCGACCGCGGAGGCGACGCCGAACAGCGCGTACCCGAGGAGCAGCACCCGCCGCCGTCCCACTCGGTCGCCGAGCGTGCCGAAGAGGATCAGCAGCGAGGCACAGATGAGGGGATAGGCGTCGACGATCCACAGCAGGGCGGTGGAGCTGGGGCGCAGATCCTCGGTGAGGGAGGGGACGGCGACATGGAGCACGGTCGCGTCCAGTGCGACCAGCAGCAGGCTGACGCAGAGGACGACGAGGACGACCCAGCGGTTGGCGCCGCCGCCGGCGGCGCGGAGCCGTGCTCCGGCCGTGATCGTCCGCTGCATGTACGTACCTCCCAATGGATCCCTCGCGCTCGGTGGGCACCGGCCGGGGCGCGGGCCTCGGGGCGGCCCGGCATCGACGGGCGAGTGAGCCGTCAGCGTACGCGAGTTCAGGGCCCGAGCGCGTGGTGCACCTCTCACCGCGGCGGGACGCGGACTGTGGCGTACGCCACTCCATCCGCACCGCGCGCGGCATGGAATTCCATGCGTACAGACGTTTGAAGCATTTCCGTGGTGTACAAACAGACTTCCGGAAAGTCGCCCGGCGGCAATAGGGCGGAAGGTCATCGGATTCTCAGACGTACGCCAGGAATAAGCACCGGTCTGAGACCTACTCCACATCACATCGTCATCACGAAGACACCGGATCGACCAAGGTCGCTACTCACTCCCTGTAACGTCGATTGGGTGCGAACCGACATCTTTGCCCGGCTGGACCGGGAGCCGGAACCGCCGAAGATAGAGGTCCCGGGGATGACCCGCACGCGTCTCGCCCTCTTCGGCGGGACGCTGGCGTTCTATCTCGCCATCGTCGTGGCCGTGCTCCTGTCGACCTGGCTGGTGACCCTCGACTGGAAGATCATGCTCTTCCGGCCGTACCAGCAGTGGCCGGAGATCCACGGCTTCCTCGACTACTACGTCGTCCTCGGCCAGCGCGGTCCCACCGCCGTGATGGTGGCGGCCTGGCTGGGCTGGCGCTCCTGGCGTCAGCACACGCTGCGCCCGCTGCTGTCGCTCGGCGCGGCACTGCTCCTGCTGAACGTGACGGTCGGCGCGGTCAAGATCGGACTCGGCCGTCTCGGCCCCCACTACGCGACGCAGGTCGGCTCCGCCGAGCTCTTCGCGGGCGGCGATATATTTCCGTCCGGACACACCGCCAACGCGGTCGTGACCTGGGGAATCCTGGCCTATCTGGCGACCACTCCGCGAGCCCGGCGCTATCTGTCGGCCCTCTCGGCCGTGGTCGCGCTGGGTGTCGGCCTCACCACGGTCTACATCGGTACGCACTGGCTGAGCGATGTGCTGCTCGGCTGGGCCGCCGGCCTCCTCATCCTGCTGGCCCTGCCGTGGTGCGAGCCGCCGATCGCCCGGGCCGAGGCAATGATCCTGAGCCTGCGCGACCGCCTGCGCGAGCAGCTGCGGGCCCGCCGCCGGCTGGTGCCTTCGCTGCCCGTCGCGACCGGTGGACCGCGCCCCGCGATGTACCCGCAGCGTCCGGCGGGGACCGAGGAGCCGGTCCGGGAGATCATCGGTGTCAGGAGCGGGCGGTCCGCCGCGCGCGGCGAGGGGCGACTGGCTCCGCCGCTCACCACCCCCCGCGGGCACTCCACGCACACCACGCACTCCAGCCATGCCGTGCGCTCCGAGCGGACACCGGTCACCCCGGCCGGCAGCCGCCGCCCGCCGCACTCGCGGCCGCTCACCGGCGGCTGACCGCCCGTCACGACAGCACGCGGAAGGGCCCCGGCTTCACGGCCGGGGCCCTTACGCGTACGGGCGTCGTCCTCGATCGGGCATCGCCCTCTTCCAGGCTCCTACCCGAGCCAGCAGCGGGTGACGGTGCCCTCCGTCACCTCGAAGTTGATGCGCCCCTCCAGGTACTCCATGGTGATGATCGAGCCGGGCGGCAGGGACCGCACCACGCTCCAGCCCTGGTCCCTGGCGAGCTCTTCGGCCCGCTCCCGGGCCAGCCCCACATAGTCGTCCTGCGGTACGGGAGAGGTCTGCTTCGGTGTCATGCAACTCACGTTAGTCCCTTACCGGTCACGCTTGTGTCACAGCTTCTCGACATATGTTTGACACGAGCGCGGTCACCCGAGAGGGCGCTTTCCGGCCGAATATCCGGCAATTGCAAGCCCCCTCACGCAGGCCGCAGAAGGCTCTTCGGAATTCCTTCCCACCCGTCTCCCAGGGGAATTGGGAGGGCCGAGGACCGCCGTCCGGTATTCACCAATTCCCCGCACGATGCGCACACGTTCGGCCGATCGGAGCAGCGCCGTCGGCCCGCCTCCCCAGCTCCTGGACCAGCGGCGCGCATCATGTCCGGACGATCGGAGCACCGGAGGCATCGATGGGCATCGACACCGCGCACGCGGCCGTCGAATCACCTCGGGAACGGCATGGGCGGGTCCTGATCGACTGGCTCACCACGACCGACCACAAGAAGATCGGCCACCTCTATCTGGTGACCTCGTTCGTCTTCTTCCTGGCCGCCGGGCTCATGGCGATGCTGATGCGGGCCGAGCTGGCCCGCCCCGGGCAGCAGCTGATCGACAACCAGCAGTTCAACCAGGCGTTCACCCTGCACGGCACGATCATGCTGCTGCTCTTCGCGACGCCGACCTTCGCCGGCTTCGCCAACGAGCTGGTGCCGCTCCAGATCGGCGCCCCGGACGTGGCCTTCCCGCGGCTGAACATGTTCTCGTACTGGCTGTTCCTCTTCGGCGGCCTGATGGTGATCGGTTCCCTGCTCGTGCCGAGCGGACCCGCCGCCTTCGGCTGGACCGCCTACGCCCCCCTCAACAGCCTGGAACGCTCCCCCGGCATCGGCCCCGACCTGTGGATCATGGGACTCGCGCTCTCCGGCTTCGGCACGATCCTGACCTCGGTGAACTTCCTGGCGACGATCGTCGGGATGCGCGCGCCGGGCATGACCATGTTCCGGATGCCGATCTTCACCTGGAACATCCTCTTCACCACGATCCTGGTGCTGATGGCGTTCCCGGTGCTCGCCGCGGCGCTGCTCGTCCTGGAGTCGGACCGGCGGTTCGGCTCGCTGGTCTTCCAGCCGGAGAACGGCGGGGCGCTGCTGTGGCAGCACCTCTTCTGGTTCTTCGGCCACCCCGAGGTCTACATCATCGCCCTGCCGTTCTTCGGCATCATCAGCGAGATCATCCCGGTCTTCGCCCGCAAGCCGATCTTCGGCTACGCCACCCTGATCGGCGCCACGATGGCGATCACCGGTCTCTCGGTGGTGGTGTGGGCGCACCACATGTTCGCCACGGGTGCGGTGCTGCTGCCGTTCTTCTCGCTGCTGTCGTTCCTCATCGCCGTGCCGACCGGTGTGAAGTTCTTCAACTGGGCGGGCACGATGCTCAAGGGCTCGCTCTCCTTCGAGACCCCGATGCTGTGGTCGGTCGGTTTCCTGGTCTCGTTCCTCTTCGGCGGGCTGACCGGCGTCATCCTCGCCTCGCCGCCGATGGACTTCGCCGTCACCGACTCGTACTTCGTCGTGGCCCACTTCCACTACACGGTCTTCGGCACGGTCGTTTTCGCGATGTTCGCCGGCTTCTACTTCTGGTGGCCCAAGTTCACCGGCAAGCTGCTCGACGAACGGCTGGGCAAGGTCCACTTCTGGACGCTCTTCGTGGGCTTCCACACCACGTTCCTCGTGCAGCACTGGCTCGGCGCGGAGGGCATGCCGCGGCGGTACGCCGACTATCTGGACGCCGACGGCTTCACGGCGCTGAACACGGTCTCCTCCATCGGCGCGTTCCTGCTCGGCGCCTCCACGCTGCCGTTCCTGTACAACGTCTGGCGCACGGCCCTGTACGGGGAGAAGGTCGAGGCGGACGACCCGTGGGGGTTCGGGCGCTCGCTGGAGTGGGCGACGTCGTGCCCGCCGCCCCGCCACAACTTCGACGCCGTTCCGCGGATCCGCTCCGAGTCGCCGGCGTTCGATCTGCACCACCCGGAGTTCGTGGCCCTGGAGCGTGCCCGGATCAGCGCTCCGAGTGCTCCGAGCGCTCCAGGGCGCGAGAAAGCCGGTCCCTGACGCTGCGGATCCAGTCGTCCAGCTCGCGCGGCTCGACGACCTCGAACTCGAGGCCCAGCATCATCACGTGGATCACGAGGTACTCCAGGCTTCCCGCGCCCGTTCGCAGCAGGGAGGAGCTGTCCCCGTCCGCCACCAGGACGCCGTCCATGGGCCCGACGACCTGGGCGGCCTCGGCGAGCGGGACATGCAGCCGGATCGTCGCCCCGGCGGCGTAGGCCGCCGTCGAGACGCCCTCCGAGACATAGGCGGCCAGGTCCTCGGCGGGCGGCTCACAGGGCGGGAAGCGGGGGCCGTGCGGCGGCTTCGGCTCGATCCGGTCGGCCCGGAACGTACGCCAGTCGGCGCGGTCGAGGTCCCAAGCGACCAGGTACCAGCGGCGTTCGGTGCACACGAGGCGGTGCGGCTCGACCGTACGGCGGGTGGCCGTGCCGCCGTGGTCGCGGTACTCGAAACGGAGCCGCTCGCTGTCCCGGCAGGCGTTCGCGAGCTCGGTGAGGACGGCGGGGTCGACCTGCGCCTGCGGGGCGCGGAGCATCGGCACGGTGAAGGCGTTGAGCGTGCTCACCCGGCGCCGCAGCCGGCCCGGCAGCACCTGCTCCAGTTTGGCCAGGGCGCGTACGGAGGTCTCGCCGATGCCCTCGATTCCCTGGCCGGCAGCCGTGCGCAGCCCGACCGCCACGGCGACGGCTTCGTCGTCGTCGAGCAGCAGCGGCGGCAGTTCGGCACCGGCGCCGAGCTGGTACCCGCCACCGGTACCGGGGCTGGCGTTGACCGGATAGCCGAGCTCGCGCAGCCGGTCGACGTCCCGTCGCACGGTCCGCGGGGTGACCCCGAGCCGCTCGGCGAGGTCGGCCCCGGACCACTCGCGGTGGGCCTGCAGCAGCGAGAGCAGACGCAGCAGTCGTGCGGAGGTCTCCAACATGGGCCCGAGTCTGCCAGCAGTCGAGGACAGCTACGGTCCTCGACTGCCGAGCCCCGGCGCTCGTACGGCACGAAGGCCGGGCCGCCTCGGAAGCCCGGCCGACCCGTCCCGCGCGACGGCCGGGACGCACGTCGCCCGCCGGCGGGCCGACCCGAGGCCGAGGGGCGCCGGGACGACCGGCGACCCGACGGCCGCGCCGACCCGGACCAGACCGCACAGCGCCCGGACAGCCGGGCCGAACGGCGATCCGACAGCCGGGCCCACCGGGGACCAGACCGAACGGCGCCCGGACAGCCGGGCGAAACGGCGCCCCGACAGCCAGGTCCACCGGGGACCAAAAACGAACGGCGACCCGACAGCCCGGCGGACCCGGAACCAAGCCGCACGTCGCCCGGACAGCCGGGCCGAACGGGGACCCTGCCAGGCCCCGAGGCGCCCGGTGCCCGGCGCCCGCTCAGCGGAAGCGGCGGACCAGGACTCCGGTCCGGCGCTTCAGCTCGTACACCGCGTCGATCGCGCCGCCGACGGCCCGGTGGACGGCCTCTCCCAGACCACCGTGCGTGCGGCGGCTCGCGCCGCGGGTCGCGAGCGCGGACCAGATCTCCTCGTGGCGGGCGGCGATGCGCACCGGGTCGAAGCGTTCGGACGCCGTCAGCGCGGCGCGCGCTGTCTTGGCGCGCAGTTCGTCGTCCTCGATGAGGTCGAGCAGAGCCCGGGCGATCCCGGCCACGTCGTCGACGGGCACCAGGCGGCCGTCGACCCCGTCCTCGATGATCTCGCGGGGGCCGTGGCAGTCGGTGGAGACGACCGGGAGTCCGCACCGCATCGCCTCGACGATGGTCATGCCGAAGGACTCGCGCAGCGAGGTGACGGCGGCGATCGAGCCCTTCGCCCACTCCTGCTCCATCGGGTTGGCCCAGCCCATGAGGAAGACGTGCTCCTCGAGACCGCGGTCCTTGATGCGCCGCGCGAGCGTGGCCCTCATGTCGTCGACGGCGTCCCCGGTGCCGTAGATCCGCAGCTTCCAGTCCGGCCGGGCCGCCGTCACCTCGGCGAACGCGTCGATCAGCACGTCGTACCGCTTCACCCGGGTCAGCCGGCCCGCCGCAACGACGACCTTCGCGGCGGGGTCGGCGGGTGCCACGCTCGGCGCGGGCACGCTGTTGGGCACCGCGTCGATCCGGACGCCCGGCAGCTTCAGCCGGGACCGGTAGGCGCGGGCGTCGGCCTCGGTGACCGTCGTGACGGCGTCCAGGAGCGCGTACTGGTGGCGGATCTCGCGACGTAGCCGGAAGGTGTGCCCGGCAAGCACCAGATGCTCCTGGCCGACCAGGACCGGTCCGCGCCGGGCCTGTTTGGCGAGGTGGACGTTGAGTCCGGGGCGGGTGGCGACCAGCACGTCGGCCTCGACGCCCGCGAGATGCTCGCCGATGCGGGCGTCGGTGAGCGCGCTGTACTGCTTCCACCGGCCGTCGCCGCGAGGGAAGACCGTGGCGGGCCGGGCGAAGTCCGGGTGCTCTCCGTCGTAACCGGGGCTGTCCTTCCGCAGGTCCACGAGGTGACGCAGAGTCACTCCGGCGGGCAGGCCCAGGATCGGCTCGTCTCGGTGCCGGAAGACGGACACGATCTCCACCTCGTGACGCTCCGCCAGAACCTGGGCCAGGGTGAACGTCGTCCGGATGGTTCCGCCGATGTGGTAGGCGTTGTGGAGCAGAAAGGAGATGCGCATCGGGCTGCCGGTTCCCCCCGGTGAAGTGGTCGGACTGTGGCGACTGTACTGCCCGCCCGGCGCTCGCTTCACGGTCGGTAGCCGAGCTGGGGAACGGTGGCACAGTTCGTGGTCATCTCTCCCTGGCTGACCCAGCCCTGCCCGTCCTGCCAACGGGCCACGGACAGACAGGTGTGACGGGTCTTCGGCGGTTCGGCGAGCTTCTCGAAGCGGACCGGCAGCAGCAGTCCGCGGGCGGTGTACGGCTCCGGCCGATTGACGAACTCCTCGACGCAGGCGCGGGTGAGCCGGTCGCCGCAGGACAGCGCCGCGTCCGTGAACCACATGGCGGCCGCCCAGCCCTCCAGTTGCCACTGGGAGAGCGGCCGGTCCCCCATCGCCGCCCTGAACTCCCGTACCGCGGGATGCCCGGTGTCCTCGTAGTTGCGGCTGGCGCCGGTCACGAAGAGCGCCTCGCGGCAGGCGGGGGACGCGGCGTAGTCGCGGGGCACGGTCGAGGACCAGTTCTGCACGTTGGTCACCTTGGCGGTGACACGGACGTCCAGCGCCTGCATCGCCTCGCAGAGCTGGGCGTTGCCGTGCGTGTCCATCGCGTCGAAGACGAGGTCGGCGCCCTGCGCCTTCAGATCCGCGGCCACGGCGCGGAAGTTGGGCAGGGCGAAGTCCACCTGTTCGTCGACGACTTTGTAACCCTCGGCCCGCAGGCCGTCGGAGATCAGCCGGGCGTACGCCGTCGAGGCGGCCTGGTTGTAGGCGACGACCGCGGCGGTACGGGCACCGTGCTCGCGCTTGAAGAAGCGGTAGACCTCGGTCCCGCCGTACAGCACCCCGTCCCAGCCGGGTGCCTTTCCGGTGCGCGGGGCGAGGCTGCCGTAGATCCCGTACAGATGCGGATAGGTGTCGTACGCCGGGGTGAGCGGCTGGCCCCCGATGTCGGGGACGCCGGCCTTCGCCACGAGCGGGGCTCCGGCGTAGTCGAGCGCGGTGGTGGCGACCAGGGCGAAGACCTTCCGCTCGTCGAGCAGCTTGTGCACGCACTCGTTGTTGCCGACACCGCTGCCGCCGTCGTCGCAGGTGACGACCTCGACGCGGCGTCCGTTCAGACCCCCGCGGGCGTTGAGGGCGTCGAACCAGGCACGGGCTCCGTCGCGCGTGCCGGTGAACGCGTCGCCGCCGACGGGGCTGGTGGCGCTGGTGATGACGCCGACCCGGAGCGGCTCACCGCCGGAGGGGAAGGTGGCGGTGGGCCGCGTCTCGAACGCGCGCTCCGGAACCCGGCTGCCGCAGGCCGCGGTCAGGGCGAGCAGCCCGGCGAGGAGCAGCGCCGCAGCGGTCTCAGCAGCCCGGAACGGTCGCACCGCTGAGTTGCGCCAGACCGCAGAGGGTCTTCACGGACACCTTCCAGGTGTCGTCCTGGAAGACCGACGTGCCCTTGGAGTCGGGCACGGCCATGGAACCGGAGACCAGCAGGTCGTAGGTCACGTTCGCGTCGTCCGGCGAGGTGAACTCGATCGTCTTGACCTTCGCCGTGGCCTGCGACGCGGCGTCGTTGGTCATGAGCGCCTCGAGGGCGGGCTGCATCTGTTCGCCGTTCTCCAGCAGCTTCGCCCGCTCGGCCGCGGAGGTGTCCGGGTCGAAGAAGGCGGTCCAGTTCTCGGTGATCTCGGCCCTGGCCGCGGCCGGGTCGGCCGGCGCGGTCGCGGCGGGCTCCGGGGAGTCCGAGTAACCGCCTCCGTCGTCGCCGCAGGCCACGAGGGCCGGTCCGAGCACGAGAAGCGACGCGGCCGCCAGGGCCGCGAGACGAGAGCGAGGGCGAGTGGGTCCACCGTGTCGCTTGAGAACCATCTGGCTCACCACCGGGTGTCCGTCGAGGCCGGGTGGCCTGATGATTCCAGGGTGGGACGGTTCCGGGCATAGCGCAAAGGAAGAGGGCATTCGGGGGCAAGGCGGTCGGGGGGCCTGAAGCGAGGGAGGTCCCGTGCCGAGATCACGGGAACTGCTGTGGGTCGGCCTCGCGGCGGTCGCCGGGGGTGCGGTGCTCTGCGTCCTGGGGTGGTACGGAATCTCCGGCGAGCGCTTCGCCGAGCGCCAGCTGCCCTATCTCGCCTCGTGCACGGTTCCGGGGGCCGCGCTGATCGTGGCCGGGGCGGTCCTGATCGGGGCGGCGGGCCGGATTCCGGTGCGCGGGCCCGTGCCTTCTCCCGAGGCTCCGGAGGAGACGGCGCCGCCGTCGTCGGAGGAGCCGCCGGTACGGGTGCCGGGCGGGACGCTCGCGCACCGCCCCGACTGCCCGCTGGTGGCGGGCCGGGAGGACGCCGAACCGGCGGGGGACGCGGAGCTCGACCCCTGTCCGGTGTGTGAGCCGTGGCCTCGCTGACCTACGACCTCACGCTCGCCGGACTCGCGGTCGGCAGCGCCGCAGCCCTCACCGGCATCGGACTGATCGTCACGTACCGCGCCACCGGCGTGCTCAACCTGGCGCACGGCGCGATCGCCATGGTCTGCGCGTACGTCCTGCGGCAGTTGGTGGTCGAGTGGGGCTGGCCGCTGCCTCTCGGCGCGCTCCTGACCCTGCTCGTGGTCGCTCCCGGGATCGGCCTGGTCCTCGACCGGGCCGTCTTCCGGCCGCTGGCGCTTCTCGGCTCCAACCCGGCGCAGACCCTGGTGGCCTCCATCGGGGTCTTCGTCCTGCTGGTCGGCGGGGCGGCGCTGGTGTGGGGCGGCGGGGCACGCGCGGACGCGCCGGTGCTGCTGGGCGACGATCCGTGGGCCCAGCTCGCGGCGGTGGTCCTGCTGGCCGGGGCGGTGGGGGCGGTGACGCGGTGGACCCGGTTCGGGCGGGAGCTGCGGGCGGTGGTCGACAACCGGCCGCTGGCGATGCTGGGCGGGATCGACGCGGACCGGGTGTCGGCGGCGGGCTGGGCGTTCGGCTCGTTCACCGCCGGGCTGACGGGGGTGCTGCTCGCCCCGTACGTACGGCTCGACCCGTACGGGATGCCGCTCCTGGTCATCGAGGTGATCGCGGTCGCGGTGGTGGCGCGGATGCGGAGCCTGCCGGTCGCGATCGTGACCGCGCTCGCGCTGGGCGTCGCGCAGGCACAGCTGACCCGCTTCCATCCGGAGGGCTGGGCGGGCCCGCTGGTGCAGGCCGTGGGGGCGAACCTGTTCGTCCTTGCGCTGCTGGTGGCCGCGCTGGTCCTGCCGGGGGTCGGCGGGCGGGGTCAGGACGCGCTGCCGCCGCCGGCCGTCGCGCCCCGCACTCCGCCGGGGGTGTGGCTGACGGTCGCCGTGCTCTTCCTGCTGCCGCTGGGCTTCGCCGGCACGGACCTGCACACCGCGGTCCAGGTGCCGGCGCTGGCGATCGTGCTGCTGTCGCTGGTGGTGGTGACGGGCCGGGGCGGGCAGATCGCCCTGGGGCAGGCGGCATACGCGGGTCTGGGCGCCCTGTTCACGGCGCTCCTCGCGGCCGGGGGGCTGCCGGAGCTGGTGGCGCTCGGGCTTGCGGTGCTGCTCGTGGCACCGCTGGGCCTGGTCACCGGGTGGCCGGCGATCCGACGGCACGGCCTGGCCCTGGCGCTCGCGACGCTGGCGGTCGGGGTGGCGGTGAGCCGGTTCGTCTTCGCGCAGCCGTACGCGACCGCCGGCCTGGAGCTCGGCCGCCCGGCGGGCTTCTCGGACGACCGCGGCTACTACGCCCTGGAACTCGTGGTCCTGAGCGGCTGTCTGCTCCTGGTCGCCGCGCTGCGCCGGGGCCGCACGGGCCGCGCGCTCGCCGCGCTGCGCGACCACGAGCCGGGCGCGGAGGCGGCCGGGGTACGGGTGAGCCTTCTCAAGCTCCTGGCCTTCGTCCTGGGCGCGGCCCTGGCGGCCCTCGGCGGCGGCTTGCTGGGCATGGGCCTGCGCGCCTTCGACCCGGAGGCCTACGACCCGGTCCGCGGCCTGCTCT
This sequence comes from Streptomyces sp. NPDC056222, assembly GCF_042264065.1. NCBI lineage: Bacteria > Bacillati > Actinomycetota > Actinomycetes > Kitasatosporales > Streptomycetaceae > Streptomyces > Streptomyces sp. NPDC056222. The sequence continues at coordinate 21,586 of NZ_JBHJTL010000113.1, forward strand.
GGTTCGCCGCGATCATCGTCCTGGGCGCCGACAGCCTTCTCTCCCCCCTGGCCGCGGCGGCCCTCCTGGTAGCCCTGGACGCCGGCACGAGGGGCGGCGTGGCCGCGGCCACGGTGGGCATCCTGGCGGCGCTGGTGGGGCGCGTACCCCCACTGACGTCCTGGCTCCCGTCCCGGCGAGCACCAGCGGCCGGCGACGGCGCCGTGCCACCCACAGCTGGACCTGCAGGTGGTGCGGAGAGGCATCCCAAGCCGGGCGGAGCGCGGCCGCACCCCCACCGCCCCGCACCCGGCCCGCGCCCCCTCCGGCCCGTACCGGCCCCCGCCCGCCTCGCCGCCCACCGCCTCACCCTCACCTACCCCGGCGGCCTCACCGCCCTCACCGACGTCACCCTCGCCCTCGCCCCCGGCCGCGTCACCGCCCTCGTCGGCCCCAACGGCGCCGGCAAGAGCACTCTCTTCGACTGTCTCGCCGGCACCCTGCGCCCCACCGGCGGCCGCGTCACCCTCGACGGCACCGACATCACCGCCCGCCCCGCCCACGCCCGCACCCGGCTCGGTGTCGCCCGCTCGTTCCAGCAGCTCGCCGTGTTCCCCTCGCTCACCGTCGAGGAGAACGTCCGCCTCGGCGCCGAGCAGGGCCACGTCCGTTCCCCCGCCACCACCGAACAGGCCCTCCGCCTCCTCGGCCTCGCCGGAGCCGTCCGACACCGACCCGCCGCCGACCTCCCCACCGGGACCCTGCGCCGGGTCGAGCTGGCCCGCGCGCTCGCCGGCGGCCCGCACACCCTCCTCCTGGACGAGCCCTCCGCCGGTCTGGACGCGGCCGAGACCGACGCCCTCGCCCGGGTCCTCGCCGCCCTCGCCGCCGACGGCCTCACCCTCCTCGTCGTCGAGCACGACCCGGACCTCGTCGCCGGCATCGCCGACACGGTGCACACCATGGAGGGAGGCCGGATCGTGTCATGAGCGTCGAGATCGCCCTGCGCGCCGCCCGCGTCCGCTACGGCCCCCTGGAGGCCCTGCACGGTCTCGACCTGCCCGTCCCCGCCGCCACCGTCACCGTCCTCGTCGGCCGCAACGGCTCCGGCCGTACGACCGCCCTGCGCGCCCTCGCCGGCACCGTACCCCTGGCCTCCGGCCGGGTCCTCTGGCGCGGCGCGGACGTGACCCGCCTGCACACCCACGACCGAGCCCGGCGCGGCCTGTGCTTCGTACCGGATCTCCGGGCGGTGTACGCGACGCTCACCGTCGCCGAGAACCTGGAGCTGACCCCCGGGGACCCCGATCGGGCCCTGGAGGCGTACCCCGAACTCGCCCCCCTCCTCTCCCGCCGCGCCGGCACCCTCTCCGGCGGCGAGCGCCGGATGCTCGCCCTCTCCCGGGCCCTGCTGACCCCCGCCCGCGTGGTCCTGGTCGACGAGCCGTCCCTCGGCATGTCCCCCGCGGTCTCCTCCCGGACGTACGCGCTCCTCACCGCCCTCGCGGGGGCGGGCGGCGCCGCCGTGGTCCTCGCCGAGCAGCGCCCCCCGCCCGGGCTGCCGCCCGGCACGCTGCTCCACGAACTGCGACGCGGTTCCCTCGCGTTCAGCGGGGAGGCGGCGGAGTTCACCTTCGGACGGTGAGGGGCGCGATGCGCAGCATCGTCCCGATCACGAGCCGGTTCGGGTCGGACCCGATCAGGCTCCGGTTCGCCGCGTACAGCGCCTCCCAGCCGCCCGCGATCGCGAACCGCTGGGCGATCGTGTTCAGCGTGTCGCCCGCCTGGACCGTGTGGAACCGCCCGCTCAGCCCGTACCGCGTCGAGCAGACCGGCCAGGCCTCCCAGCCCTGGGTGCGCAGGAGCTCCTCCGCGACGGTGATCTGCTGCTGACGGGTCGCCAGGTCGGCGTGCGCGGCGAAGCGCAGGCCGCCGTGCTCGATCCAGGTCGGCTGCCAGAACTGGAGTCCGCCGTAGTAGCCGTTGCCGGTGTCGAGGTTCCACCGGCCGCCGCTCTCGCACTCGGCGACGCATCCCCACGGCCACTGGTCCTCGGCGCAGGCGGGGGCGGTGGCGGCGGGCAGGTGCGGTACCTGTGCCTGGGCCGGCGCCGGGACGAGGGCCATCAGCGCGGCGAGGGACGCTCCGGCCGCCCACAATCTGATCTTCGACATCGCGGCAGGCTAGGCAGCGCAACCGCGCGCCGACGCCGTGCCGCGCGGGGCGGCCCGCATCCCCCACCCGGTCGGAGTCACACAAGTTGCCGGACCGGTACGCGTGACCCCGGCCGAGCCTTCCCCGTTGAACTCGTCATGAGACGAGCCGGGAACCGCCCGGCGTCGCACGCACCGAGTCCAGGGAGCCCCCCGTGCCGCGCATGCTCGACGTCAGCGAGGACGTACGCGCCGAGATCGGCGACGAAGAAGCGGACCGGCTGCTCGCCGGCGACAACGCCCCGGGCAGCTACGACTGCACCTCCTGCCGCACGCCGGGCGACTCCGAGCAGGAGCGCACGAGTACGGTGCTCTTCGTCGGCGAGGAGACCGCCGTTCTGGCGTTCGCCCACGCCAGCTGCATTCCGTCCCAGGTCGTCCAGGTCGCCGAGGAGCAGCTCCAGGGCGCCGTCCGCTCCATCGCCGCGACGGACGCGGCCGACGCGCTCGGCGCGGCCCACCCCGAGCAGGCCGTCCTCGGCGTCACCAGCGGTCTCGTGCTGATCGAGGGCGAGCTGCACCCGGCGCTGGTCGTCGAACCGACCGCGCCGGTCGCCCGCCCGGGCTCGGACGGTCTCAGCGACGAGTTCCTGCCCCTCCTCATCGAGCAGGGCTTCATGCCGATCTCCGACGTGAACCAGAAGCCGGGCGTGCTGCCCGGCTGGTCCGTGCTCGTCGCCATGGGCCAGCTGCACTCCGTGCTCCAGCCCGGCACGGGCGGCACCGGCCAGGCCGCCTGGTGGCAGGCGCACCAGCCGCTCCAGGTCACCGAGGGCTGGCGTGCGGCGGCCAACAAGTCGCACACGGTCCTGGTGTTCGCCGCCCCGGTCGGCTCGATCGGTCAGCAGCCGCGCGAGGACCTGCTCCGCGACGCCCTGGAGAAGGCGGCGGCCAACGGGCGGCTGGTGGCTGCCGCGATGCCGCTGGCCGGCACGTGAGGGAGCACGGGCGCACCGGCATAGGGACACCGGGGTACGGCCCCTGGGTCCCGGTCGTACCCCGCCCGCGGCGGCCGTCGGTTTCCGAGAGCCGCCCGCATCCGACGGACCACGAGGTCGTTGGCACGTATGTGCACACATACGACCCACTCCGCCCGCAGTTTCCGAGTCAGATCCCCTCCATGCGCCCGGCGCAGGACGTCACGTCGGGCCAGTCGGCCACACCGATCTACGACGCCCTGTACTCGGAGTACCGGCGGTCGTTCCGGGCTCTCCCGGGAGATCGCAGCGGCGAGGACGAACTGAGCTTCCGGTCGTTCGGTACGCCGGTGAGTTCGGGGCTCCACGGGCACGGGTCCGGGCACGGAAGCCGGTACGGAACGTATCCGTCGGCGTGGTCGGCCCAGCACCACACCCCGGCGGCGCTGCCACCGGGGCCCCGCAGGGGGCTGTAGCACGGAGCACGGTACGGCGGAGGGCCGGGGCACATCGCCCC